>NZ_JBSRLA010000011.1:0-72177 GCF_055149105.1 Desulfosalsimonas sp.
AATATCTGCGTTACGCGCAATTTCTCAGAATTTCACGTACGGATAACTACGCTGCATTCTTCGAAATTGCGCAAGCCTTGATCTTGAACTTTTTACGGCGCCATCTGAAATCAGACTTTTTACGGTGTCATCAAGTTTAATGGCACCGGAAACGTTTAATATCTGCGTTGCGCGCAATTTCTCAGAAATTCACGTACGGTTAACTTTTTTTCCGTGCCCGGGCCGTCGGCTGTCAAGGGCGACCACCGGTTTCCAGGGAAAGGTCATTGCAAATTCAAGGATAAATCCCAGAGGGGCCAGCACAAACACCGCAGGCAGCCGGATGAGATAAAAATGCAGGGTTGTGCGCAATTGTCTTGTTTTGGATTTCTTTGTTGTCATAAACCGATTATAAACAGGTTGATACCCTCATGTCCAGCCTGAAGTGGACACGTCTGACCCGGATCTGCCCGGCGCTGCCGGATTCATTGCACGTGTGTTTCACGTAACCGCCCGGAGATGCAGGAAATGCAGATTCGGCCGTCTTTTTCAATATTCTGGGGTATCGGCTCTTTTCAGGCCCTGGCCATGTTCCGCAGGGGCCTTTTTTACTCCTACCTGTCGATTTACCTTCGCTATTACCTGGATCTTTCCGTTACAGAAACCACCCTTTTTGCAACCCTTCCCATGCTGGCCAATATCATCGCCCAGACCTTTTTTTGGGGCCGGCTTTCAGACCGGCTTCAGCTCAGGCGCACCCTGATTTTATGGGGGGAATTTTCAGGCGCCGTGGGCACCGTGCTGATCTGGGCCGCCCACGTGATGGCGGCATCGCCGTATCAGGCGGGCTACGTGATTATTCTGGGTCTGGCCGTGGTGGAGATGTTCTGGTCAATGAGCAATATCGGCTGGAGCGCACTGATATCGGATTTGTACCCGGAACAAAAGCGAAACGAGGTTCAGGGCAGACTGGCCAGTGTGGGCGGCCTGGGCCGGCTGCTGGGGATCTGGATCGGCGGCCAGCTCTATGACGGTCTGGGCGCGATGTACGAAGGCTGGGGCTTTGAATCCGGGGTGCTTTTTTTCGTGGCCGCAGCCGTAATGTTAATTGCCATGGTGCCGGTTTTGTTTCTGCCCGAAGGGGGGACAAGCCGGCATCCGCCTGCGGATCCGGACTGTGGTCCAATGTGTGCGGCCGATTCTTTGCGCCTGTATATCATTTTTCTCATTGCCATGACCCTGATCAATTTCGGCCGCAACTGCGTGACCATCATTCAGTCCCAGTATCTTTTCCTGGAATCCGGCTTTGCTGTTTCCAGTGAAATGCTCAGCCATATTGTCAATACCGAGTCTGCGGCCATTGTGCTGCTGGGTGTTTTTTCCGGCCACATCGGAAGGCGGATCGGAAACGGGCGGGCGGTGTGCGCAGGGGCCCTGGCTGCCATTGCATATCTGTTGATTTTTGCATTTGCCGATCAGCTGTGGTTGATTTTTGCCGCCAGTTTCCTGCGTGGGGCAGGGGAGGTGATTATTCTGGCGGCTTCCTATGCCATGGCCTCCATTTTAATCCCGCCGGAGCAGCGGGGGCGGTGGTTTGGATATTTTAATGCCACCCTGTTTCTGTCCTGGGGAGTGGCCGGCACCCTGATTGCCGGACCGGTGGTGGATATCATGGAGTTTATGGGGTTTGCATCGGTGATGGCCTACCGGGCCGCGTATCTGTCGGCTTTGCTCATGAGCGGGGCCGGACTCGGCATTCAGCTGGTGCTGGTATTTGTGTTGATGCCCAGGGCCGGCATCCGCAAAGCCGTGCTCTGATCACGGCGAAAGGACAAACATGGTTCTAAGAAGCATCGGGGGATTTTTTTTGTTTGTGGCCATTGCCTGGCTGCTGAGTGAAAACCGGCGCCGGTTTCCCGTGCGCACCGTGGCCGCCGGCCTGGGGCTGCAGGTGCTTCTGGCCGTGGCCCTGCTGAAATTTCCGTATTGTGCGCGGATTTTTGCCTGGTTAAACCGGGCGGTGTTGGCCTTGCAGGAGGCAACCATGGACGGCACCGGATTTGTTTTCGGATACCTTGCCGGCGAAAATCCGCCTTTTGCGGTCACAGACCCGCAGGCCACATTTATCCTGGCCTTCCAGGCCCTGCCCCTGGTGCTGGTGATCAGCGCCCTGTCTGCCCTGCTTTTTTACTGGGGCATTCTTCAGGCAATTGTCCGGGGGTTTTCCCGTATTTTTGAAAAAACCATGCAGCTAGGGGGCGCTGAAAGCCTGGGGGTTTCGGCCAATATTTTCGTTGGCATGGTGGAGTCGCCGCTTTTGATTCGGCCATACGTGGCCAAATTGACCCGAAGCGAGCTGTTTGCTGTGATGGTCTCGGGCATGGCCACCATCGCCGGGACCATGATGGTGGTATATGCCAGCATTCTTTCTGACCTGGTGCCCAATGTCATGGGCCACATCCTGACGGCTTCCATCATCAGTGCGCCTGCGGCCATTGTGATTGCAAAAATCATGGTGCCGGAAACCGGTGAAATCACCGGGGCCGGTCTCACACAGCCAACCAAAGCCTGCGGCGCCATGGATGCGTTAAGCCGCGGGACCCTGCAGGGCATGGAACTGCTGTTAAACATTATTGCCATGATCATAGTTCTGGTGGCCATGGTCAGCCTGATCAACACGGGTCTGGGCCTGTTTCCCGGCGTTGCGGGCCAGCCCCTGACCCTGCAGCGGATTTTCGGCTGGCTGTTTTCCCCCCTGGTCTGGATGATGGGCATTCCCTGGGCTGAAGTCCAGGCGGCCGGTGCTTTGCTGGGAACCAAGACCGTGCTCAACGAGATGATCGCCTATGTGGACATGACCCGGACGGCACCGGAAGTTTTAAGCCCCAAAAGCATTTTGATCATGTCATATGCCCTGTGCGGGTTTGCCAATCCCGGCAGTCTGGGTATTATGATCGGCGGGCTCGGCGGCATGGCCCCGGAGCGCCGCCATGAAATTGCTTCCCTGGGGCTGCGCTCCATTATTGCCGGCACCCTGGCCACCTGCATGACCGGTGCAGTGGCCGGATTTCTGGTGTAAACCGGAGGGCATTGCCGTCAGAGAACCGGACTTTGGCATGGGGCGGAAGCAATTGACAAATCATGAAAACTGTTTATTTTGAATATAAATCACAAGTTACTCAGCAGAAGTCATCCTCGCCGGCGCGGTTCTTTCCGATCAGACGTTTCAATCGGCGCAGATCTACCTTCGCAGTGCAAGCGGATCTTGTACACAGCACCTTCATATTCGCTTTGGTGTTCTATATCCTTTTGGGGATACGCAAATATTGATGGTACCGTGAAGAGTCTGATTTCAGATGGTGCCATCAATATTGGATTTATAACCCCAACCATTGGAGGTGACCATGGCTATACATCTGAAAGGATGGCGTGACATGATGCCCCGCAGAACCCTGGCGGAAAAGGCACTGGGCCAGGCGCTGAAATATCTGGGCGATGATCCGGATAAAAACGCCGGGTATGTGCTAAAGGCGGTGGATCATATTGCAAGCGGTGAAAAACAGGAAATGATACGCCAGTGGTTTCACCACTGGATGCGGGAAAACGGCCCGGGCCGGCAGTTCTTGAAGCGGGTGGTGGATAACACCCATCCCCGGGTACGCCAGCGGTACGTGGCCCGAATGGTGGCCAGCATGTTTTTCCGTGATCCCGAAGCACCCCGGCGCGCCCGGAAACAATTCGGCATCCAGCCCCCGCCCACCATGCTCATATCCCCGACCATGCGCTGCAATTACCGCTGCCAGGGATGCTATGCCGGCAGCTATGAGCGAAAAGATGACATGGACCCGGAAACCTTTGACAGGGTCCTGAGCCAAGCAGAGGAAATGGGCATTAATTTTTTTACCATCCTGGGCGGAGAACCCTTTATCTATCCCCATTTGCTCGAAGTCATAGAAAAGCATGACAAGTCTTTTTATCAGGTTTATACCAATGCCTCGCTGATTGATGAAAAAACAGCGGACAAGCTTGTGGAGCTCGGCAACGTGGCTCCCCAGATCAGTATCAATGGTCCGGCTGAAATCACTGATGCGGTTCGGGGCAAGGGTTCCTTTGACAAGTGCATCCGGGCCATGGATCTGCTTCGGCAGACCGGGTGCGCCTTTGGGTTTTCTTCCCTGGTGACCCGCCGGAATATGGATGTCATCTGCTCGGATCAATGGATCGATTTTCTGGTGGGAAAAGGGGCCTTGTACGGGTGGATGTTTTTGTTTATGCCCGTGGGAAATGATCCGGATATGAGCCTGATGCCCACGCCTGAACAGCGAAACCAGATGCGGAGGTTTCAGCAGTATGTCCGGGACAGCAAGCCGGTGCTGCTGGTGGATTTCTGGAATGACGGTGTGCTGTCGGGCGGATGCATTGCCGGCGGACGGCTCTATTTCCATGTCAATCACCGCGGCGATGTGGAGCCGTGCATTTTCTGTCATTTTGCAACAGACAATATCCATGAAAAAAGCCTCAAAGAGGCGCTCAATTCCTCATTTTTTCGTTCCATCCGATCAGAGCAGCCCTTTTGCTACAACACCCTGCGGCCATGTCCCATGATTGACCATCCCCAGACCATGTGGCGCATTATTCGGGAAAACAATGCAAAGCCCACCCATGAAGGGGCGGAAGTCATGTTTACCCGTCTGGCTCCGGAAATGGCCCAATACGCCAGGGGCGTGCAGCAGGTAATGGACCGGGCCTGGCAGGAGGAAGGCTATAAAGATTGGGCTGCCAGGTGGATGCAGCATTGCGGCCTGGCACCCGAAAACATTGAGCGCCGCCGCAGGGAGTTTGAGCAAAACCGCCAGCGGGCCGATGAAAGCGAAATCGTCCATGCAAGGGTCCGGTCCAATTAGTTGCAGCGGTTCCATGGCTTTGCCTGTTGTGATGCTCCGGGGTTTTTGTTATATTGTTTTTTTTGGCCCGATTCCTGAAACAATTCAAAAACCCCGGAGGTCTGGATGGAAGGTGATCAGCGGCCCCTGATCGGTATCACCATGGGTGATCCCGTGGGCGTGGGACCGGAAATTCTTTGCATGGCCCTGGATTACACGGAAATATATGATTCCGCACGTCCGGTGGTGATCGGCGATCCTGAGATCATGAACATGGCTGCAGGCATTGCCCGCACCGGGCTTAAAATCCGGGCCGTGGATGATTTGCAAACCGCTGTTTACGAACCCGGAGTTATCAATCTGTTTCCGGCATCCGGGCTTTGCGGTGATGCGCACAAATGGGGGGAGCCTTCTGCGGAAACCGGCCGGGCCATGATCGGCTATATTGAATCCGGCATCGATATGGCCAAAAGCGGCCAGATCGATGCCCTGGTCACATGCCCCATCAACAAGGCGGCCATGAAGCTGGCCGGGGGGACATATCCCGGTCATACCGAGATGTTGGCACAGCGAACGGCCGCCCGGGAATATGCCATGATGATGGCCGGCAGTCGTCTTCGTGTGGTGCTGGTCACCATTCACAAGGCCCTGCGGGAAGTGCCGGCTGCACTGGATGAAAACCGGATTGCCACCGTGATTCGGCTGACCCACCAGGCCCTTGGGTCCCGGTTCGGCATTGCCGGGCCCAGGATTGCCGTATGCGGCTTAAACCCCCATGCCGGTGAAGCGGAAATGTTTGGCCATGAAGAAGCCCGTGTGATCCGGCCGGCCACTGCCGCTGCGGCCTCACAAGGGATTTTGGCCACGGGACCGCATCCGGCTGATACAGTGTTTTATCAATCTGTTAACGGTGCATATGACGCTGTGGTGTGCATGTACCATGACCAGGGCCTGATTCCTTTTAAGATGGTGCATTTCCACGACGGGGTCAATACCACCCTGGGGTTGCCCATTATCCGGACTTCCGTGGATCACGGCACTGCCTATGACATCGCCGGAAAAGGCATTGCCGATCCGGGCAGCCTCATGGCAGCCATTGAAATGGCCGCTGATCATGCCCGCAGAATCAAGCATCCGGCCTGAAGCCAGCTTGCCAGCCATGCCCATCTCATCTGATTACATCATTATTCGGGGCGCGCGCCAGCATAACCTCAAAGACATTGATCTGGATCTGCCCAGAAACCGCCTTGTGGTGATTACCGGGCTGTCTGGCTCGGGCAAGTCCACCCTGGCTTTTGATACCCTGTATGCCGAGGGCCAGCGCAGGTACGTGGAATCTTTGTCCACTTACGCCAGGCAGTTTCTGGAGCGGATGGAAAAGCCGGATGTGGACCATATTGAAGGGCTTTCGCCGGCCATTGCAATCGAGCAGAAAAGCGGCGGCCACAACCCGCGCTCCACCGTGGGCACGGTTACCGAGATATATGATTATCTCCGGCTGCTGTTTGCCAGGGCAGGCACCCCTCACTGCCACAAATGCGGCCGGCCCATTTCCTTTCAGACCATTGACGAGATGGTCGACCGGGTCATGGCCATGCAGCCGGGCACCCGGATTCTGATCCTGGCCCCCCTGGTGGCCGCTCAGAAAGGCACCCATGAAAAACTGCTGGCCTGGCTCAGGCGGGAAGGCTTTGCCCGGGTGCGTGTTGACGGGCAGGTCCGGGAACTCGACGGATTGGCCAAACTGGATCAGAAACGAAAACACACCATTGAGGTGGTGGTGGACCGGCTGGTGGTCAAGGACAACATGAAAAACCGCCTGGCCGATTCCCTGGAGCTGGCTTTGTCCCACTCCGAGGGCACCGCTGCAGTGGATGCTGTGGATGACAAGGACGCCGGTCCCATTGTGTTTTCGGAGACCGCGGCCTGTATGCAATGCGGGATCAGCTATCCCGAGCTGACCCCGGCGAGCTTTTCCTTTAATTCCCCCCAGGGCGCGTGTCCCAAATGTGACGGGCTGGGCACCACCATGGAGTTTGATCCGGATCTGGTTGTGGCTGATCCGGAATTGTCCATCCGCGAAGGGGCCATCCGGCCCTGGGCCAATCGCAGTTCCGTGCATTTTGCCGAATTCATCGAAGCCCTGACCTGCCATTACGGCGCAGACATTTACCGCCCCTACCGCGAACTGCCGGAACAGTTCAGGCATGTGCTTCTCTACGGCTCAGGTGATGAGGAGATTCCGTTTTCCATGAGCCGGGGAAATCGCAGGATGGATTTTACCCGGCCCTTTGAAGGGGTGATTCCCAATTTGCAGCGCCGGTATGTGGAGACCGATTCCAGCGCGGCCAGAGAAGAGATAAAGCAATACATGAATTTTAAGCCGTGCCCGGAATGCGGGGGCACGCGCTTAAACCCGGTGAGCCGTTCCGTGCGCGTGGCCCGGGTGACCCTTCCTGAAATTTCAGGTTTTTCGGTTGAGCAGGCATACGCTTTTTTCCGGGACCTGAAGCTTGAAGGCAAGAATGCGAAAATCGCAGACCGGATTATCCGGGAAATCACAGACCGGATGGCGTTTTTGCAAAACGTCGGCTTGTCCTACCTGACCCTGGACAGGGCCGCAGCGACCCTGTCCGGGGGAGAGGCCCAGCGTATCCGTCTGGCCACTCAGATCGGCTCCAAGCTCACGGGCGTGCTTTACGTGCTTGATGAACCCAGCATTGGCCTGCACCAGCGAGATAATCTCCGGCTGCTGACCACCCTGAAGCAGATGCGGGATCTGGGCAATACTGTCCTGGTGGTGGAGCATGACGAGGAAACCATCCGGTCAGCGGATTTTGTGGTGGATATGGGCCCGGAGGCCGGGGTCAAAGGCGGGCACCTGGTGTTTGCCGGCCCGCCGGATCAGCTGGAGGCCTCGGAAACTTCCCTGACCGGTCAGTATCTGGCCGGCAAAAGACAAATTAAAACCCCCGAATCAAGGCGACCGGCCACGGGTGCCGGCTTTGTGATCCGCGGGGCGGCGCAGAACAATCTCAAAAACATTGACGCGCGTTTTCCCCTGGGCTGTTTTGTGTGTGTGACCGGTGTTTCCGGATCCGGCAAATCCACCCTGGTCCTCGAAACCCTGTACCGGATACTGGCCCGGCGACTGCACCGCTCGGGCGTTCCTCCGGGCACGCATGCGGCTGCCGAGGGTTTTGAGCACATTGACAAGGTCATCAATATCAATCAATCGCCCATCGGCCGTACGCCCCGGTCCAACCCGGGGACCTATACAGGAGTGTTTACCTTTATCCGGGAGCTGTTTGCCAAGACACCCGAAGCCCGGATGCGGGGCTATAAGGCCGGACGGTTTTCCTTTAACATCAAGGGCGGCCGGTGTGAGGCATGCAGCGGAGACGGCATCATCAAGATCGAGATGCATTTTCTGCCCGATATCTTCGTGCCCTGTGATGTATGTCATGGCCGGCGTTACAATCGCGAGACCCTGGAAGTCAAGTACAAGGGCTTCAATATTGCAGAAGTGCTGGATATGACGGTCAATCAGGCCATGGCCTTTTTCTCCAGTATCGGTCATATCCGATCCAGACTCCAGACCCTTGTGGACGTGGGCCTGGGCTATATCCGCCTGGGCCAGCCGGCCACAACTCTTTCCGGCGGGGAGGCCCAGCGCGTGAAACTTTCCCGGGAACTGGCCCGCCGGGATACCGGCCGTACCTTCTACATTCTCGACGAGCCCACCACCGGGCTTCACATGGAGGATATCAAAAAGTTGCTGGGCGTGTTAAATCAGCTGGTGGAGGCGGGCAACACGGTTGTGGTCATCGAGCACAATCTGGATGTGATCCGGTATGCCGATCACATCATTGACCTGGGGCCCGAAGGCGGAGATGCAGGGGGATTTGTGATCGCAGAGGGTACGCCCGAGGATGTGGCAATTGTTTCCGATTCTCATACCGGTGTGTTTTTGCGGCAGGTGCTGTAAATTTTTTTGGGTTTTGATACAAAAGGCCTTTTACCAAGCAATTGCCGGGTAAAAGGCCTTTTGTATTTCAAACAAGATCAGGGGTTTATGCGCCAAGCAGCTTGGTAACGGTACCTGCCATGGGGGTTGCATAAATAATGATCAGTGACACCACCAATGCATAAATACAAAGGGATTCGATAAGTGCCAGACCAATAAGAAGGGTTACGGTAACTTTACCAGAGGATTCTGGGTTCCGCGCGATTCCCTCCACTGCGGATCTCAGACCGATACCCTGGGCGATGCCGCAGCCGAATGCCGCAATCGCGATGGCAAAACCGGCTACTGTTACACAAGCGGTAAAAAACTTTAGAGCTTCAATTTCCATTTACAAACCTCCCTTGATATAAGTTGATGTTGCGGCTTCTTCCAAAAACCGTATATATAACCCCGCATAATATTATTTTTTTAATGGGCCTCGTCCATGGCCAGAGTGAAATACATAACCGCCAGCAGATAGAAGATAAAGGCCTGCACAAAAGAGACAAACACTCCCAAGGCCATTATGGGCAGGGGCGCAAAAAAGGCACCGGCTAACATAAAAAGGATACCGAGCACAAGTTCTTTTCCCATTATGTTTCCAAACAGTCGGAAAGATAGGGATAAAACACGCGCAAGATGGCCTATGATCTCAATGGGCAGGATAATTGGAATCATCCACCAGACAGGGCCGAGGAAATGCTTGATGTAATGAACGCCGTGCATTTTGATTCCAACATAGTGGGTAAAGAAAAATACCGGTATGGCGCACGACAGGGTGGTGTTCAGATCAGCAGTTGGGGAAAAACATCCCGGTACAAGGCCGGCAAGGTTGGCAAAGAAGATGTAGAGAAAAATGGTTGCCACAAACGGGAAAAACCGGCGTCCTTCTTCACCGGCCATACTAACGGTGAATTCCTCAAGGCCGGAAATAATCATTTCAAATACATTCTGGACCTTGCCCGGTATCATGCTGATATGCTTAGCGCCAAGAGCGCCGACGATGATTAGCAGCACCATTACAGCCCAGCTGTATACCACATGGGGATATTCATGCGCAAAATGCCCCAAACCGATCAGCTCAAACAGCTTTACGAAAAATAGGTATGGATGTTCCACTTCAGACCGCCTCCTTGTATATAAGTTTTATAAATTCCCGGATGGTGCCGAGCATTATGCTTGCCACAACAATCGAAAGGCCGAGAACCAAGCCAAGTGGTTCAACATATCCGCCTGCAATCAGCAGAAAGATGATAAAGCAGGTCAGGATAAACCGGATATAGTACTTAAGCAGAACTACGTTGTGAGAGGCAAGATGCGGCGGGGTCAGAGAGCGTTTCAGGTTTCTGTACAGCAGATGAAAATTAAGTGTCACAATCAGGCCGCCGGCAGCGATGCCCAGGGCAAAATGCAGCTGAGTAGCGGCAAATCCGACTATACTGGCGGCTGCAAGCAGGCACCAGTTCGTCCGCATGATGAATTTGAGCAGACGCTGTTGTATGACCATCTAAATCCTCAATTTTTGCTGCTGCGTTTGATCACCTTGTAAATATTATTGAAACCGGCAATGATGCCGAAAAAAAGGAAAATAAACATGAATACCGGCGTGGTGTCAAACAATCTGTCGATTCCCAGGCCGATAAATAACCCGATAAATATTGCAAGTGCAATGGAAAATCCAAGGCCGCTATAGTAAGCAAGGTCCCTGAAAGCACTTTGTTTCTGTTTCTTCATTTTGCATTGCCATCAACGGGCCGGCACACTTACCAGCTTGATAAAGGTAAAATTTCTAACACAGCTAAAAATACCAGTCAATAAAAAACGCGAATTCAATTTTGCAGCCAGGCGGTATCCAAACATTTCTACTGCCGGCTCAGGCGCCGATACTTGATTCGGTGGGGCCTTTCCGCCGCTTCGCCCAGACGCTTTTTGCGGTCCTGCTCGTAGTCGGCATAATTGCCCTCCACCCATATCACCTGACTGTCGCCCTCAAAGGCAAGGATATGGGTGGCGATCCGGTCGAGAAACCACCGGTCATGGCTGATGACCACCGCGCATCCGGCAAAGTTTTCCAGGGCTGTTTCCAGGGCGCGCATGGTGTTGACATCAAGGTCGTTGGTGGGCTCGTCAAGCAAAATCATATTTGCCCCCTGCTTGAGCATCCGGGCCATGTGCACCCGGTTGCGCTCACCACCGGAAAGCATCCCGACTTTTTTCTGCTGGTCAGCGCCGGAAAAATTGAATTTGGATACATAGGCCCTGGACTTGACCTCCACGCTGCCGAGCCGGATGATGTCCTCGCCGTCGGATACGGCCTCCCACACGGTTTTTTCCGGATCCAGGCTGGCGCGGCTTTGCTCCACATAGGCCAGGCGCACGGTATCACCGATGCGCAGGGTGCCGGTATCCGGCTGCTCTTTGCCGGTGATCATTTGAAACAGGGTGGTCTTGCCAGCCCCGTTTGGGCCCACAACGCCAACAATGCCGCCCGGCGGCAGGTGAAAGGACATGTTTTCAAACAAAAGCCGGTCGCCGTAGCCCTTGGAAACGCTGTCTGCCTCCACCACCACCTTGCCCAGGCGGGGGCCGGGCGGGATGTAGATCTGCATTTCTTTTGCCCGGTCTGCAGACTGCTCGTTTAACAGCTGTTCGTAGGCATTGATCCGCGCCTTGGACTTGCTCTGCCGGGCCTTTGGAGACATGCGGATCCAATCCAGTTCCCGCTCCAGTGTTTTCTGGCGCTGGGACTCGGCCTTTTCCTCCTGGCGGAGCCGTTCCTGCTTCTGCTCCAGCCATGAGGTGTAGTTGCCCTTCCAGGGAATGCCACGGCCCCGGTCCAGTTCCAGGATCCAGCCGGCCACGTTGTCGAGGAAATACCGGTCATGGGTGACTGCAATAATGGTGCCTTCGTATTGCTGCAGATGCCGTTCCAGCCAGGCGACGGTTTCCGCATCCAGATGGTTGGTGGGTTCGTCGAGCAGCAGGATGTCGGGTTTTTCCAGCAGAATCCGGCACAGGGCCACCCTGCGGCGTTCTCCGCCGGAAAGGATTTTTACCGGTGTGTCGCCCTCAGGGCAGCGCAGGGCGTCCATGGCCATCTCCAGACGCGCGTCAATGTCCCAGGCATCGGCGGCATCGAGTTTTTCCTGAACATCTGCCTGGCGGCCGATCAGCTTGTCCATTGCCTCATCGCTCATGGGCTCGGCAAACTGTTCATTGATCCGGTTGTATTCGTCCATCAGTTCCATGGTGCCGGCAACCGCTTCCTCCACAACCTGGCGCACGGTTTTTTCGTCATCCAGAACCGGTTCCTGTTCCAGGAAGCCCACAGTGTAGCCCGGGCTCATGGCCATTTCGCCGTTGTACTGGGTGTCTGCTCCGGCCATGATGCGAAGCAGGGTGCTTTTGCCCGCTCCGTTTAATCCAAGCACCCCGATTTTGGCGCCGTAGAAATACGACAGGGAAATGTCTTCAATAATTGGTTTTTTATGGTGATACTTGCTCACGCGGTTCATTGAGCAGATAATTTTGTCTGGCTGCTGCCGGCTCATGAAAAAATCCTTTCTGTTGCCCGGTATATAAAGATGATGGGTTTGTGACCTGTAAAATAACCTTTTGGCAGATTCGGTGTGGGTAAACACCGGGTTTTTTGCTTTTCATTATTTGGCGCGATCCGGCAGCCGGATTTTTTGTTTTTCCGGCTCCGGGTGCTGGCGGAAAAATATGGCCATGTGCCCGATCATCCCCACCAGTTCCGATCCGGTCTGTTCGCTGATGGTTTGGGCAATGGCCTGCTTTTGTTGTTTATCCTTGAAATCCAGAAATTTGACCTTGATGAGCTCATGGGTGTCAATGGCATCGGCAACCGCCTCGATCACCGACGGGGACAGGCCTTTCTGGCCGATGAACACCACCGGCTTGATGTCATGGGCCCGCCCCCTGAGCCAGGTTTTCTGAAATCCCTTGAGTGCCTGCAATTTGCCTCCTTTTGGCCGCATCGCAAACTTGCGGTTTGCAATATTTAATGATATCGGTTTCGGCATATCTATAGCCGAAGTTCGTGTTTCGGATCAACCGCAATGTAGAAACTGCAAAGGAAAACAGGTTTTGCCCAAACACCCGGTTACCCCCGCATATGTGATTTTTTATATTCTGTTTCTGCCCGATTCATGGCGCATTCTCATGGGAATCGGCCTGGGCGCTTTGCTGGGCCCGCATCTGATAGAACCGGACATGGATACCGCCGGCCGGGCCATGATGTTTGTGATGCTTGCGGTCATCGGTTACGCCGTATCCGGGGCGCCGGCAAAATGGATCACCACAGGGCTGAAGAAATGGATCCTGGGTCCGGGAGGCCGGTAATACGGGTTTTGCATTTATCCGGCGCCGGGTTTGTGCCGGAGTTTTGTTCTTACTTTTTTTTCCAGGTCATCTATGATCTGGCGCAGCACACTGCGTTCAATCACTTGTCCGGAATCGTTCCAGCCGGCTTGTAACGCCTGCTTTCTTTTGTTTTTAAAAGCCTCGACAGTGTCCACCGCATCGGCCCAGGCATAAAGTTTCTGGACAATATGGCGCTCCACGGCGGTCAGATCATGCTGAGTGTCAATTTTGCGGCCTGTTGACAGGGTGATGTGCATCTGGTTTTCCTGCATATATTCATCTTTGCAATTGTTTGCAGGTATCATCGGTCTTTTGGCAATGGCCGCGGATATCAACACAACAATGTAAGGATTCGTAAGGATTTGTAACAAAACACCTTAGCAGGATATTTGCGGAAACGCAACAGCCCGGCGGCTACGCGGAGGTGCCGCTTTTCATGACCTGGCCGGGCAGGGCGCGGCCCAGGATGTTTTCCAGGATGCAGGCGGCCCTGATGAGCCCGTCAATGCCCATTCCCGTGCGTACGCCCATGGCCTCAAACATGTTGGCCACATCTTCTGTGGCCAGGTTGCCCGCGGCCAGGGGAACATTGGGACATCCGCCGATGCCGCCAAGGGAGGTGTCAAACATCTCTATGCCGGCAAGATATCCGGCATAGAGATTGGCTGCGGCAATGCCCCGGTTGTTGTGCAGATGCAGGCAGATTTGCGTATTGGGCAGGTGGTCTTTGAAAAAGGCCACTGTTTCGGTGATCTGTTTGGGATTGGCCATGCCGGTTGTATCGGCCAGGGTGATCCGGTCGGCTCCTTCCCGGACAAAGCCGCGGGCAATGGCCAGCACAGCGGATTTGTCCACCCGGCCTTCATAAGGGCAGCCAAAGGCCGTGGCAATGGCGGCGGCCACGGCCATGTTGCCGCCTGCGGCCAGTCCGGATATGGCCCTGAGATCCGCCATGGATTGCTCAATGCTGCAGCCCACGTTTTTCCGGTTGTGGGTCTCGGATGCGGAGACAAACATAATAAGCCGGTCAGCACCGGCATCTGCGGCTGCCCGGGCGCCCCTGAGGTTGGGCACCATGACTTCGTGGCAAAGCAAGCCCCGCGGCACCCGGTCCATCAATTCCAGGGCATCCTTGAGCTGGGGAATGGCCCTGGGACTGACAAAGGAGGTGGTTTCCAGGAAAACCACCCCGGCTGCGGCCAGGGCCCGGATCAGACGGAGCTTGTCGCCGGTGGCCACAAAGCCGGACTCTGACTGCAGTCCGTCTCTTAAGGCCACTTCCCGGATGATCACATCCGGCTTGTCAGTCTGCGCCGAATGCATCTTTGTATGTGTCCCGCATATCCCGTTTCAAAAGTTTTCCCGTGGGTGTTTTGGGCAGCTGGTCCACAAAAATGATTTTTTTGGGAACCTTAAACGGTGCAAGCTTTTGGCGGCAGATCTCCAGAATTTCCTCTTCACTGATGCTTTCTCCCTGCCTGGGAACCACCACGGCCGCGACAGCTTCCACCCACTTGGGATGGGGAACGCCGATGACCGCCACTTCCTCCACCCGGCTGTCTGTATAGACGGCTTCCTCCACTTCCCTGGAGGCCACGTTTTCACCCCCGGTTTTGACCATGTCCTTTTTGCGGTCCACCACCGTGATATAGCCGTCCTCATCGAGCTCGCCCAGATCACCGGAATGAAACCATCCGCCGCGCATCACGTCATCGGTTTTTTCCATGTCCTTGAAATACATCATCATGGCATGGGGGCCTTTGCCGCAGATTTCCCCGGGCCGGCCGGGTTCGTGGACAATTTCACCGGTATCGGCCTCAAGCCGGGTTTCCATGTTGAGCCCGGCCCGGCCGGCTGACCCCAGTTTGTCCCAGGCGTCCTCGGCCTTTAAAATGGTATGATACGGTGCCAGCTCGGTCTGGCCGTAATAGTTGTAGATTTTTGTTCCGGGCAGGCGTTCGAGCAACTCCCGGAGAACTTCCACCGGCATGATGGATGCGCCGTAATAGAGTTTTTTCAGGCTTGACAGGTCATGGCTGTCAAACTCCGGGTGGCGCAGGATGCCGATCCAGACCGTTGGCGGGGCAAAGAGCATGGTGGCCCTGTATTTTTCCACGTTTTTGAGGATCTGGCCGATATCCGGGCCCATCAGGATATTTGTGCCGCCGATGTAAAATATGGGATTTAAAAACACGTCGCGCTGGGCGCAGTGGTAGATGGGCAGGGCGTTGATGTTGATGTCGGCGCTTTCGTAGCCGCCGTCAAAAATGCATCCCATGTACTGGGAAAGCAGGGCCTGATGGTTGATGATCACCCCCTTGGGCCGGGATTCGGTGCCGCTGGTATAAGTCATCTGACAGGGATCCTCAATGCGCAGGAGCGTGTCGGGTTCGGTCTCCGGGTATTTCTGATACCAGTTGTCAAACTCCAGAAATTTTTCATCCGGCGGGTTTTGTCCTGCGCCCTGTCCGGACCAGATCAGGGTTTTGACCGTGGGCATCTCCGGGAGAACCTCTTTGACCAGGTCATAGAGGCTGTCTTCCACGATAAAAACCGTGCTTTCGCTGTGATTGATGCAATACTGGATATCCGGGCCGCGCAGCAGATAATTGATGGCCAGATACACGGCCCCGGCCTTGCAGCAGCCCAGCCATGTCAGAACGTGATGCAGGGTGTTGTGGGCCAGAATCGCCACCCGGTCGTATTTTTTCACACCCAGATCCAGAAGGGCATTGGCAGTCTGGTTGCAGGCCGCCTCCAGTTCCGTGTAGTTCATCTTCCGGTCCTGGAAGATCAGGGCGGTTTTGTCCGGATGATGATAGGCGCTTCTGCGGATCATGTCCGCAATGACCCAGCGGTTGACGCGGTTGTAGCGGTTGACCAGAAATTCCACGTTTTGCCGGGTTAATGATTCAAAGCAGGCTTTTTCGTCTTTTGGGTCTGTCTGCATCAGGGACTCCTTGTTGATTTTTTATAAGACGGGCAGCGGTGCGGTCAGGTGCGGTTCACGCATCAGCAGATTGATTCAGGGCCATTTCCCTGAGTTTGTACTTTTGGATCTTGCCTGAGGCTGTGGTGGGAAATTCATCAACAAAATAGATATAGCGCGGGATTTTGTGAAAGGAGATCCGGTCCTTGCAAAAGTTTCGGATTTCTTCGGCCGAAAGGCTGCTGCCGTTTTTTTGCCGGATAAAAGCGGCGACTTCCTCGCCGTATTTTTGATCCGTGATGCCAACGACCTGGACATCCTGGATCCCCGGATGGGTGTAGAGAAATTCCTCGATTTCCCGGGGATAAATGTTTTCCCCGCCGCGGATGATCATGTCCTTTAACCGGCCCTGGATTGTGCAGTTGCCGTGCTCGTCCATGCTGGCCAGGTCTCCGGTGTGCAGCCATCCGTCCGGATCAATGGCTTCCTTGGTTTTCTCCGGCATTTTGTAATAGCCTTTCATGATGTGATAGCCCCGGCTGCAAAGTTCCCCGGTTTCTCCGGGCGGCAGGGTCTGGCCGGTGACCGTGTCCACGATTTTGACCTCCACGTTGGGCAGGGCACGGCCGACGGTCTCGGTGCAGACTTTTAGGGAATCATCGCGCCGGGTCTGGGTGATGCCCGGCGAGCTTTCGGTCTGGCCGTAGACAATGGTCAGCTCCCTTGCCCCCATTTTTTCCATCACCCCTTTCATTACCTCCACCGGACAGGTGGAGCCGGCCATGACACCGGTGCGCAGCTGAGCCGTGTCATATCCCCTGTTTTCCATGGCTTCGAGTTCAGCGATAAACATGGTGGGAACACCGTGTAATGCCGTGCATTTCAGAGCTTCAATGGTTTCAAGTACCAGTTTCGGATCAAATCCGGTCACAGGTGCCATGGCGGCCCCGGAAACCGTGCAGCACATGGTGCCGATGACACAGCCGAAGCAGTGGAAAAAAGGCACGGGAATGCACAGGGTGTCATCAGGGCCCAGGGCCATGATTTCGGCCATGCTCCGGGCGTTGCCGATCAGGTTGCGGTGGGTGAGCATCACGCCCTTTGGATAACCGGTGGTGCCGGAAGTGTACTGCATCATGATGACATCATCGGGGTCCAGGCTTTGGGCCCGCTGGTCGAGTTCGGCATCCGGGATGCGGCTGCCCAGCTCCAGCATCCGGGACCAGGTAAACATGCCGGGAATATCGTTTTTGCCAAGGTGCACGATATTTTTGAGAAACGGCAGGTTTTGGGTTTCAAGCCTGCCGGGTTCGCAACTGTTCACCTCAGGGCAGACCCGGCGCAGGATCCGCAGATATTCATCAGGCTCACGCACCCCATGGGAGAGAATCAGCGTGGTGCTGTCGGATTGCTCCAAAAGATATTCGAGTTCATAAGCCCGGAAGTTTGTGTTGACCGTGACCAGTACCGCTCCGGCCATGGCGCTGCCAAACTGGGTGTAGACCCACTCGGGTAAATTGTTGGCCCATACGGCGATATGGTCGCCGCGTTTGACCCCAAGTGCCATCAGGCCCTTTGCCACCTGCCGGCAAATGTCTCTGAATTCGGAAAAGCTGTTTTCAAATCCATACTCATAGTAGGCAAGGGCAGTCTGGTCTTTGCGGTTTTTGGCATTGGCGTCTACGATGTCTCCGATGCGGGGCAGGGAAGCGGGAATTTCCATGGATGACATAAGTCGGCTACCTCCTGGATGCACATTGAAGGTTGCAATTTTGATGACCGGTTTGTGCTTTAAGCAATGAATGAATATATAAACAATGTTTTAAGAAAAATAAAGGGTAAAATTGATGGCGCCGTAAAAAGTCCAATATCTGCGTTACGCGCAACTTCTCAGAATTTCACGTACGGCTAAGTACGCTCCATTTTTCGAAATTGCGCAAGCCTTGATCTTGAACTTTTTACGGCACCATCTGAAATCAGGCTTTTTACGGTGCCATCAAAATTAACGCTTACGTTAAAATGCAGCTGTCCCCACGGTCATGCAAAAAGGACCAGGCTTGCCGCCATCACTGCCATGCCCACGATAAGGCCGTAGATTGACAGGTGGTGCTCCCCGTATTTTTCCGCGGTCGGCAGCAGTTCGTCAATGGAAATAAACACCATGATTCCGGCCACAGAGGCGAAAAGCATCCCGTAGACCAGGTCATTGAAAAACGGCAGGAGTATCAGATATCCCACCAGGGCGCCCAGGGGTTCGGATAAGCCTGAAAGAAACGACAGGGTAAACGCTTTTTTCCTGCTTCCTGTTGCATAATAGATCGGCACGGAAACGGCAATGCCCTCGGGGATGTTATGGATGGCAATGGCAACGGCAATGCTCACGCCCAGGGTGGGATCGCGAAGGGCCGTGGTGAACGTGGCCAGTCCCTCCGGGAAGTTGTGGATCCCGATGGCCACGGCTGAAAGCATGCCCATGCGCAGCAGGGCGTTTTTTTCAGCCACGGCCGCCACTTCCTCGAGATCCTCCACGTTTCGCACTTCATGGGGGTTTTCAAATGAGGGAACCAGTTTGTCGATCACGGCAATGAGCAGAATGCCGGCAAAAAAGGCCAGGGTGGTCATTTGGTAGCCGGCTGTTTTGCCCAGAATTTCGGCCAGCGACTCCCGGGCCTTGAAAAAGATTTCGATCATGGAGACATAGATCATCACCCCGGCTGAAAACCCCAGGGCCACTGAAAGAAAGCGGGTGTTGGTCTGTTTGGCAAAAAAGGCCAGAGCACTGCCCACGCCCGTGGCCAGTCCGGCCAGCAGGGTCAGTCCGAATGCGAACAGGACGGGATCTGCGGGCATGAAACTTTTCCTTTCAGCGCTTGGCGGTTGGATAGAGAATGTAAAGGCGCAGTTTTGGGAAACATAACCCGGATGCGGCCATGATGCAAAAATGAAAAATCGGCCGGCCTCATCTCATGCAAAAACCCGGAAATCGGTTTGACATTTGGGTGTATGCCAATATGTTTTAGGGAATAGAACATTTTGCCCTGTGTTGGCACAGGCTGCAAATATGCCATTTTCAAAAAAAGAGCAGTTTTCGCAAATTTTCCGCCAATTGGTACAGATGACACAAAGGAGGTATCACAACAATGGCAAAAGATGATCCCAAACCCACGACAAACGATGCCGGCAACCCCGTTGCCAGCGACGAGTTTTCCCTGACTGTCGGCCCGGACGGGCCGATTCTGCTCCAGGACCATTACCTCATGGAGCAGATGGCCAATTTCAACCGGGAGATGATCCCGGACCGCCAGCCGCACGCCAAGGGCTCTGGCGCTTTCGGACATTTTGAGGTGACTCAGGACGTCAGCGACTACACCCGGGCCTGTCTTTTTCAGCCGGGCGCCAAAACCGATGTTCTGGCACGGTTTTCCACCGTGGCCGGCGAGTCCGGCAGTCCTGACACATGGCGGGACGTGCGGGGCTTTGCCCTGAAGTTTTATACCGACGAGGGCAACTATGATATGGTGGGCAACAACACCCCGGTTTTCTTTGTGCGCGACCCGATGAAATTCCAGCATTTCATCCACTCCCAGAAGCGCCGTGCCGATTCCGGTCTGCGCGACCATGATATGCAGTGGGACTTCTGGACCCTGTCGCCTGAAACCGCCCATCAGGTCACCATTCTGATGAGCGATCGCGGGGTGCCCAAAAGCTACCGGCACATGAACGGCTACACGAGCCACACCTATATGTGGGTCAACGCCAAAGGTGAGCGTTTCTGGGTGAAATACCATTTTAAAACCGATCAGGGAATTGATTTTCTCACAGATGAAGAGGCCGACCGCATGGCCGGAACCGACCCGGATCTTCACCGGCGGGATCTGCATGAGGCCATCAAGCGCGGCGATTATCCGAGCTGGACCCTCAAGGTCCAGATCATGCCGTTTAAGGATGCAGAAAACTACCGGTTTAATCCGTTTGACCTGACAAAGGTCTGGCCGCACAGCGATTACCCTCTCCACGAGGTGGGCCGCCTGACGTTAAACCGGAATCCGTCTGATTTTCACACAGAAATCGAGCAGGCGGCCTTTGAGCCCAACAGCTTTGTCCCCGGCATCGGACCGAGTCCCGACAAAATGCTCCTGGCCCGCCTGATTTCCTACGCTGATGCCCACCGGGCCCGCCTGGGCGGCAACTACAAGCAGATTCCGGTCAACCGGCCCAAAAGCCAGGTCAACAGCTACAGCAAGGGCGGCAGAATGCGCATTGAAAATGTCTCTGATCCGGTATATGCGCCCAACTCCAAGGGCGGCCCCCAGGCCGACCCCAAACGTTACCCGGAAGATGCCGTGTGGAGCGCCAGCGGGGATTTTATCCGCGCGGCCGACACCCTGCGCAAGGATGATGACGATTTCATCCAGCCCGGCACCCTGGTGCGCGAGGTCATGGACGATGCCCAGCGCGACCGGCTGGTGTCCAATGTGGTGGGACACCTCAAAAAAGGCGTATCCGGGCCGGTGCTGGAGCGGGCCCTGGATTACTGGAAAAATATTGACCAAGAGATTGGCGAGCGCATTGCCAAAGGCGTAAAACAGGGATAACCGGCCTTGGCAGGGAAAAGAAAAGAATAACCCAAACCCCGGTTTCGCAATGCATCAGGGGCAATCGGCGCGGTTTTGTTTTGACTTTCGTGCGTTAGCTGTGTTTAAAAAGGCAGGACAGTCCAAGCGTGTCCGTCAAAATTCATTACAGGAGGTTTTTACGTGCCAACGATCCTGCCGGCTGCCGAACAGTTTGAAAATATCAGCGCTGTCTCTGATGACGGGGAACTGGTGATGGTCAACATGCTGCGCTTCAAACCCGAGGGGGGAGAAGCGCAGTATAACAAATATTCCCAGCTCATTTACCCGATTCTTACCAAAATCGGGGGCCGGGTGTTGTATTACGGCACCGGTGTGATGACCTTTATCGGTGATGATTACTGGGATGCGGTGCTGCTGGTGCAGTATCCGTCGCGCTCGGCATTCGTCCAAATGGTCACGGACCCGGAATACCTGGAGGCGACCAAGTACAGAACCGAGGGGCTGATCGACTCCCGGCTTTATGTGACCCGGCCGCGCTGGATGGGTTAGGTCAGGACTGCTGCATCAAAAACAGGGCCATGCTTGCACACATGCTGGTAGCCTTCGCTGTTTTCGCGGGTTTGGACCGCACAGCCCATGCATACGCCCAGACCGCAAGCCATCAGGGTCTCAATGGAAAGCTCGCAGGCGATGTTGGCCGACCGGGCGATTTTTCCAACAGCCATAAGCATTCCATGGGGTCCGCACGCATAGATCATGGCCGGATCGGCGGTTTTCATCCAGGTTTCCAGGGGTGCGGTGATCAGCCCGTGGAAGCCATGGCTGCCGTCTTCCGTGGCGGTTTTGGTCCGCACGCCCATCTGGTCAAACCGGTCTTTGCACAAAATATCGTTTTTGGTTTGCCCGCCCAGAAACACAGTGATCAGATCCGGATCCATTCCTGCCAGTTTTAACTGCCATACCAGAAAAACAAGCGGGGCCACACCAATGCCGCCGGCCACAACAGCTGCGGGCCTGGTGTGGGCAGTTACAGTAAACCCATGGCCGAGCGGACCCAGAAGATCCAGGCGGCTGCCAGCGGGCTGCCGGCTCAGTTTTGACGTAAATCCCCCCACCACCCGGTAAAGAATCTCGATTTCCGGGATCCCGTTTGAGCCGATGGTTACCTGGTGGATGGAAAAGGGCCGCCGCAAAAGCGGCTCTGTCTGATCCAGAAGCCTGAGGGTGACAAACTGTCCGGCGCCGGCACCGGCGTAATGGGCGCTGCATCGGGTCCGCAGCCGGAAATAGCTGTCTGAAATCCTTTTGTTTTCAGTTAGTTCAATGGTTTCCTGCACAACCCGGCCGCCGGTATTTTCATTCATATTGTGTCCTGTTTTTTTCTTTTTTCAGACCAATGACTGCAGCCATGCGCCCGGTTGCTTTTTCCCCCCGGTAGGAGAAAAACAGCCGGGGATTGCACCTGGTGCACATATGGGACAGCTCGATTTGCGACTTTCTGACCCCCGCGGCCCGGAGCTGATCCACGCTGATCTGCCAGAAATCAAACCGGTGCTGATCGTTTTTGTATTTCCAGAATTTTTCCGGAATTTCGGTTTCATAATGGACAAATTCGGCACAGCACGGGCCCAGCGACGGGCCGATGCCCGCGATCAGGTTTTCGGGATCAGTGCCGAATTTTTCCCTCATGGTGTGAATGCACCGGCCAATGATGTCGGCAATGCTTCCGCGCCAGCCCGAATGAATGGCGGCTGTTGTATGGCCGACCGGATCATGAAGCAACACGGCCTGGCAGTCTGCTGTGCGAACGGTCAGGCCGGCACCGGCCAGGCCGGAGATGATTGCATCGGCTTCCGGCGGGTTTGCCACGGCTTCATGGAGATCCGCCGGGGAGGATATAACCGATGCACTGGTGCCGTGGACCTGGTTGAGAAAAACCAGATCAGCGGCCCCCGTGCACCGGGCCGCCCGGGTGCGGTTTTGACGGGTGCTCTCTGCTGTGCTGAAATCCGTTTCTTTTGAACCTGTCTGCGACCGGTGGCCCAGGCGTGTAAAAAATGCGTGAAACACGCCCGGACAGTCGGAAAGATTTGAAAAACAGGCATATGTCAGGCCCAGGTGCCGCGTGAAAAACATGGGGTTTTCTTTTTGTGTTTAAGCCGGCGGATATGCCGCTGGCATGCGTTGGGCAACCGGGCAGAACCGGGTGCGCAGGTTGTCAATTACGGAAAAGTCCAGTTCGGCGGAAACATGTGCCGGAATTTGCCCGGCATCGGCCAGAATGACACCGTCCGGGGCAATGATCCGGGAATGACCGTTGAACCCGGAGCCTGCATCCCCGCATCTGTTGGCAGCCACCACAAATACCTGGTTTTCAATGGCCCGGGCCATGAGCAGGGCATCCCAGTGATCAATGCGAACGGCCGGCCACTGGGCGCAGACCACGATCATGCGCGCCCCGCCTGCGGCCAGATGCACGCCCATTTCCGCAAACCGAAGATCATAGCAGATCATGCATCCGGCCGGGATTCCATGGCAGTCAAATACCATGCTTTGCCGGCCCGGGGCAAACCATTTGTCCTCATCCAGCAGGGGAAACAGATGGATTTTGCGGTAGGCTGCAGCAGTCTGCCCGGTGGTGTTGATCACAAACATGGTGTTGTAAACACGGCCGTTTGCTTCTTCCGGAAGGGAGCCTGCAATGACCGCGCCGTAAGTTTTTGCCAGTCCGGCCAGAAAACCAATGATTTCCGGGGTTTTTCGGGCATGCGCCGGTGTTTTTTCCCCGTCATAGCCGCAGGACCACAGCTCGGGCATCACCACCAGCTGCGCCCCGCTTTTGCAGGTGTTTTCAGCGGCGGCCAGGCCGGTTTCAACGTTTTTGTCCACATCGCCCACAGCAACGTCAAACTGGCATACCGCAGCTGTCAGCCGGGTTCCGGATGGGCTTGCAGGGTCATGGATCATGGCTTTTTCCCCTGTATTGCGCTGAGTTCAGGCTTCGGGTTGAAATGTTTACAGGGCCCGGGCCAGGGTAAGCACGCTGACCCTGGCCGCCCCGGCCCGGTACAGGGCTTTTGCGCATTCGTCCAGGGTTGCGCCGGTGGTCATCACGTCATCGACCAAAAGCAGGCTTCGGTCCTTGCAAAACCCGGGCGCAGAGACATCAAAAGCGCCTTTGATGTTTTTTGCCCTTGCCTTTCGGTCCAGGCCGGTCTGGGGCCGGGTGTGAGTTTTGCGGCAAAGGGCCCGGTCATGGCAAATAACTTCCCAGTTTTGCAAATGGCCGCGTTCTGCGGCCATTTCGGGCCAGTGCCGGATCATCAGAAGCGCCTGGTTGTATCCCCGATGCCGCATCCGCCTGGTGTGAAGGGGCACGGCCATGACCGCGTCGATTTCCTCCGGATCAAACTGCCGGATAAATTCTTCATAAAGCAGCCCGCCCAATGGTTTTGCCAGGCAGGTGCGGCTGTTGTACTTATAGGAATGAATCAGTGAAAGTACGGCGCCGTCATAAATCAGTGCCGAGCGGGCCTTTGAAAAACTGCGCTTTTCTGTGATGCACCGGCCGCACATGTGATCCCCATCGTGCCGGCTTTTAAACGGCCGGCCGCAGCAGGGGCATATGGGGGAGTCCACAATGGGGATATCGGCCAGGCAGCCGGGGCACAGGACCGGTTCCAGCACCCGGCGGACAACGTCGCGCTTGTCGGACTGTCCCGTCGGGTCCGGCCGGGTGCCCGTCTGTTTGGCGCGCTCCGGCATAAAGCGGCCGCAGCCATGGCAGATTTCCGGGAAAACCGCTTTGATCAGGGCCCGGCCAATGCGGGCCTGAAGATCAGCATTTTTCCGGGTAGCTGCAGATGTTTTCCACAATGGCCTCTCCAAACTCCGAGCAGCAGAGCTTGCAGCTGCCTTTAATCTGACGGGCCAGGTCATAGGTTACATTGCCGCTTTTAACGGTTTCAGCCAGGCAGCTGCGGATGCGTCCGGCAGCTTCTGTCCATCCCATGTGATCGAGCATCATGGCCCCGGATAAAATCAGGGAGCTGGGATTGACCTTGTTGCGGCCGGCATACTTGGGGGCGGTGCCGTGGGTGGCTTCAAATACCGCGCACTGATCTCCGATATTGGCCCCGGGCGCCATGCCCAGTCCGCCCACCTGGGCGGCCAGGGCGTCGGAGATAAAATCGCCGTTTAAGTTGGGCGTGGCAATGACCCCGAATTCTTCGGGGCGCAGAAGCACCTGCTGAAACAGCATGTCCGCGATCCGGTCCTTGATCACGATTTTGCCTTCCGGGGCAGTGCCGTTGTGTTTTTCATACACCTCATCTTCGGTGACGGTAATATCCCCGAATTGTTCCCGGGCGGCTTCATAGCCCCAGGTGGCAAAGGCGCCTTCTGTGTATTTCATGATATTGCCCTTGTGCATCAGGGTCACGCTCGGATACCCGTTGTCTCTTGCATAGACAATGGCGCTGGCCATCAGGCGCTTGGTGTTTTTTGCACTCATGGGCTTGATCCCGATGCCGGAGCCTGCGGCAATGGTTTGGTTCAACTCGTCTTTTAAAAACGAGATGAGTTTTTCCGACTCCGGGCTCCCGGCCTGAAATTCCACGCCGGCATACAAGTCCTCGGTGTTTTCCCGGAACACCACCATGTTGATGTTTTCCGGATGTTTCATGGGGCTGGGCACCCCGGGGACGTATTTTACCGGCCGAACGCAGGCATACAGGTCCAGCACCTGGCGGATGGTCACGTTTAGGCTGCGGATGCCCTTTCCCACCGGTGTGGTCAAAGGGCCCTTTATGGCCACCACGTGCTGCCGGATGGCTTCCAGGGATTCTTGCGGGAGCCATTGGCCGGTCTTCTGATATCCTTTTTCACCGGCGTTGATTTCCTTCCACTCGATTTTGCGATTTCCCTTGTATGCATATTCAACAGCTGCATCAAGGACGGGTTGAGTGGCGCGCCAGATGTCGGGGCCGATTCCGTCGCCTTCGATAAAGGGGATGATGACATGGCCGGGAACGGAAAGCTTTCCGTTTTTATCAATGGTGATGGACGCTGCTGTACTCATGATATGCGGATCCTTTCCTGTAAAAAAAAGAAATCAACGGGTTTTTGCATTATTTTTTTTTCAAGGCGGCCGTACGCCGCTGGCGCATTGCTTCGTACACAGCCATGCCCCCGGCCACGGACGCATTGAGTGAATTGACCGGCCCGGATTGGGCAATGGCGCACAGAAAATCGCACCGGCGCTTAACCAGGGGGCGGATGCCCGTGTCTTCCCCGCCGATGATAAGAGCGCATTTTCCGGTCATATCGGTTTCGGCAATGGATTGGTGCGCCATATGATCCAGACCGATAATCCAGAATCCGTTTTTTTTCAAGTCTTTCATGTAATTGGCCAGGTTGGTGACCACGCAGATACGGGCATGCTCCATGGCGCCGGCTGAAGCCCGGGATGCGGCGGGCCCGGGGCCGGCAGACCGGTCCCGGGCAATGATGACTGCATCTGCGCCCATGCACACGGCCGTTCGGACCAGGGCACCGAAGTTTTGCGGGTCCACCACGCTGTCGAGCACCAGGAAAAAGGCATCAGGTCCGATTCCGGATTTTGCCTCCAGGAGCCGTGATCCGGCCATTGTGGGAAGCGGGCTGACCCGGGCGGCAATATCCTGGTGATAATCACTCCGGCTGAGTTTGTTTAACTGCTCGCCGCTGACGGCTTCCACGTAAATGTCGCTTTTCCGGATTTTTTCCGCAAGCTTGTTGACACGTTTGCCGGGATTTTCACGGCTGATGTAGACGCGCAAGACCTTTCGCCGGCCGGCTTTTAAGGCCTCCGTGACCGGGTGGATGCCATAGATGATTTCTTCCTTGGTCATATGATCGGGTTTCACAATCCGGTTCCGGAGTCAGGGTTGAAATGGCAGCCAACGGGCTGGCGGTTGTTTTCAATGACGGTCAGCAGCTCCTGTGCAGCCCGCTCGATCCGGTCATTGACAATAATATAACGGTATTCATGGCGGCATGCCATCTCCTCGGCGGCTGCGCGCAAGCGCTTTTCAATGATCTGCGCATCATCGCTGCCCCTTTTTTCCAGGCGCTTTCGCAAATCCTGCAAAGACGGGGGCATAATAAAAATGGTAACACTTCCGGCAAATCGTTCAACGATCTGGCGCGCGCCCCTGACATCAATGTCTAATAAAACATCATAGCCGGCAGCCATGTCCCGGGCCAGATCGTCTGCGCTGGTGCCGTAATAATTGTCATGGACCCTGGCCCATTCCGCCCACCGGTTTTCCCGGATCATCTGCTCAAATCGGGCTGCGGAGATGAAATGATAGTCCTTGCCATCGGTTTCCCCGGCCCTGGGGGCGCGGGTGGTGTAGGAGACGGAGAAGACCATGTTTTCCAGTTGCGGCAGGATGCGGCGGCACAGGGTGGTTTTGCCGGTGCCCGAGGGGGCGGATAAGACAAATAGGCGTCCGGTTCTTTGGCGGCCGGATGTGGTTTTGTCCATATCGGTCATTTTCCGGTTATCCCTTGCCGGTCTGTTTGTCCCGCTGTTTTTCTTTCAGCATTGAAAACCGCTGGGAAATGGTTTCCGCCTGCATGGCTGAAAGAATGATATGGTTGGTTTTGGTAATGATGATGGAACGGGTGCGCCGTCCGTGGGTTGCGTCAATTAAACGGTTCTGATCCCTGGCATCATCTCTGAGCCGTTTCATGGGCGCGGAGTTGGGAGACAGGATGGCAATGACCTCTTCGGCGACAATGGATCCGCCGAAGCCGATGTTTAGCAAATTGTAGTCCATGGGCTCTCCTGGGACTGGTTGGGTTGAGGGTCAATGTTATTCGATGTTCTGGACCTGCTCCCGGAGCTTTTCCAGTTCGGTTTTCACGGAAACAACAATATGGGAAATATCCGCACTGCCGGCTTTCACCCCTATGGTGTTGACTTCCCGGTTCAACTCCTGCAATAAAAAATTCAGCGGTTTTCCAGCAGGTGCATCCGCTTCCATAATCTGCCGGAACTGCCGGACATGGCTTGCGGCCCGGGTCAATTCCTCGGAAATATCGCTTTTGTCCGCCAGCATGGCGGCTTCCTGGGCAATGCGCGTGGGCTCAATTTCCACATGGTCGGCGGTCAGTTCCCGGACTCGGGCCTGAATTCTCTGATGGCAGGCTTCTACCAGGCCCTGGCGCAGATTGTCAATGCGTTCAATGCAGTTTTCGATAAATGCCAGGCGCGCTTCCATGTCCCGTGCCATGGCCTGTCCTTCATCTGCGCGCATGGCCTCAAAGGCTTCCAGGGCCTTTTGCATGGCCTGCTCCGTTGCCAGGGACAGGGTCTCTGCGTCTGCTTGATTTTCCACGGTTTCAACAATGCCGCTGATCCCCGCCAAATGCGAAATGCCAATGGCTTCGGTGATGCCAAAACGGTGTTTGAGTTCATCCAAGGCCGCGTAATAGGCGTCTGCCAGTTGCGGGTTGACTGCAAAGTTCCAGCAGGTCTGTTCATCAACCCGGATTTGGATGCGGACTTCAGTGCGGCCCCGGCTGATGCAACGGCCAACCGCCTGCTTGACCATATCTTCGAGCCAGCCGTAGGAAGAGGGCAGTTTCACGGCCAAGTCCAGGTAACGGCTGTTGTAGCCGCGCATTTCCACGGTGACGGTGATGTTGTCTATGCTGTGTTCGATACCGGCAAAAGCGGTCATGCTTTTAATCATTGGCCTTCGCTGCTGCCTCCTTTATGTCAAAAACATACTTGCGGCGCACCTGGTGGAGAAATTCCGACATTTCCCCGGCTGCGTAATCCGGATAGGTCCAGGGCAGGGTTTGGAAATCGCCCTTTTGGTAAATCAGGGTCAAATCCGCATAAATCCCTTCGCCGATATAGATCCGGTGGGAAAAGTTTTTCCCGGTGGCCAGTACGAAACGCTCCCGCAGCAGATAGCCCGGGTCAATATTGACCCGGCGCTTGTCATTATCTGCAAATTCGGCTTCAATTGCGTTGGTGGTATGTTTGATTTGCGACAGCGCATCCTGGTTTATCATGTTTTGAAATGCAAGCATGCGCCGAAACAACCCGGTTCCCATTTCACGCTCGTAATACCGGGTGTAGTCAAAGGCAAGCCAGCGGCTGATCATGTCCACAGGCCCGAAGGCCTCAGAAAGCCGCGCGGCAACTGGCATGATCAATTCCTTGTCCGCCATAAAGGCGCCGATGACAAGCTTTGCGGGTGCGGGCGCAGATGGCTGGCTCATGGAAAACACTGTCTGTTGCCGTGGTTTGTATTCGGATTCAGGCGGTTAATCGCCAACCGGCCGGGCCTCGTCAACGAGCATCACCGGAATATCGTCCCGGATCTCAAATTCAAGACTGCAGTTGTCACAGATCAGGGCGTCGCCGCGGTTGTTGAGATATATGGTCCCTTTGCATTGGGGGCATACCAGAACTTCCAGCAATTCCTGGCTGATGGCCATGGGTATGGTCTCCTGTGTGTTTTGGGCTGTTTACGTTTAAACCATTTTTCTATACCAGAGGCGCCCGGGCGATGCAAAAGGAAATTCCGTGCATATTATTGGCTTCAGTTGAATCGGCAGTGAATTTGTAATGTTAAAAATCCTTGACGACCGTTTCAAGCATCGATACTTAGGGTTTTAAGCCATGCGACCGGCAGGCGGTATAACAGCAATTGGCAAACGGGTGCGGATCATGCCCGGGGGAGAAGTGCAATGTTTCTGCAGAACAATGAAATCCGGGATCTTCTCAATCAGGTGGCGGATCTGCTGGAGATCCGGGACGACAATCCGTTCCGGGTCCGGGCCTACAGGGAGGCGGCCCGGGTTATCGAGCAGATGTCTGAACCTGTGGCCTCCCTGGTCAAGGCCAACAAAGATCTGAGCCAGTATCGGGGCATCGGCCGGGATCTGGCTGCAAAGATCCGGGAAATTGTGGAAACCGGGGGGCTTGAGCAACTGCGCCAGCTGCGCCAGGAGTTGCCCTTATCCCTGCTGGACTTGATGCAGGTGCCTTCTCTCGGGCCCAAAAAAACCGCCCAGCTTTACAAGCACCTGGGCGTGGCCAGTCTCGAAGATCTGGAACGGGCCGCCCGGCGAGGGCAGATCGCTGATTTAAGCGGTTTCGGGGAAAAAAGCCAGAAGCATATTATTAAATCCCTGGGCCGGGTGAAAAAATCCGGGGAAAAACGCCTGCTTTGGAGCGATGCGGCCGTCCATGCCAGGGCTCTGGAACAGTATCTCATGGATATCGAAGGTGTGCGCCGGGTCAGGGTGGCCGGCAGCTTCCGCAGGGGAAAGGAAACCGTGGGGGATCTCGATGTTCTGGTCACCTGCGCCCGGGGTCGGGAAAAGGATGTCATGGAATCCTTTGTTTCCTTTGAAGGGGTGAAAAATATTTTGTCCCACGGCAAAACCAAAAGCAGTGTGATCCTGCGTCCGGGACTTCAGGTGGATCTGCGCATCGTCGCCCAGGTCAGCTACGGGGCTGCCCTGCATTATTTTACCGGTTCCAGAGCCCATAACATCGCCGTTCGCAAACTGGCCCAGGACAAGGGGTACAAAATTAACGAGTACGGTGTGTATCAGGGGGAAAAGCGGGTTGCCGGAAAAACTGAAAAAGAAGTTTATGCTTCAGTGGGCCTGACTTATATCCCGCCGGAACTGCGCGAAAATCTGGGTGAAATCGAGGCCGCTGCAGAAAACCGCCTGCCTGCCCTGCTCAAAAGAAGTGACATCCGGGGAGACCTGCACTGCCACACCCGCCGCACAGACGGCCACGGCAGTCTTGAGGAAATGGCCCGGGGCGCTATTTCCATGGGATATCAATATTTGGCCGTTACCGAGCATTCCCAGAAAGTGGCCATGGCCGGGGGGCTCAATGAAAAGCAGGTCCTCCAGTACATGGAGAAAATCGATGCCATTAATGAGCAGTTTTCCGGCTTCCGGTTGCTCAAGGGAATGGAAGTTGATATTCTGGCCGACGGACGCCTGGACCTGGCTGATTCCGTGCTGGCCAAACTGGATCTGGTGGTCTGTTCGGTGCACTACCAGCAGCGCATGGATGAAAAAAAGCAGACCGAACGGATTATCCGGGCCATGGACAACCCCTATTGTCATATTCTGGGCCATCCCACAGCCCGGCTGATCAATACCCGGGATCCAATGGAAATTGACCTGGAAAAGATCATCCTGGCGGCAAAAGACCGGGGTGTGATCCTGGAGTTAAACGCCCAGCCGGATCGGCTGGATTTGCCCAGCCCCTACTGCAAGATGGCTGCAGAATCCGGGGTGCGCATAGCGGTTTCCACGGATGCCCACAGCGTGGAAAATCTCGAATTGATGGAAAACGGTATTGCCGCGGCGCGCCGGGGATGGCTGACCCGCAATGATGTGGTCAACACCCGGTCTCTTTCAGAATTGCTGCGCCTTTTGCGGCGTCCATAAACCACCCCTGCAGTTACAGGCCGGGGCGAAAGCCGCTCCGGTGGTCTTATTTTTCGTTTTTTTCAGGTGGGTCCTCTGTCATGATGTCGATTTTTTCCCATTCCCCTTTTGCTCTGGTGAGCCCGGCCGGATTTTTGAGGCGTCCGTAATAGGGGGTTGCAGACAGATAAATGGCCGCCAGGGGATTGTGGCCCAGCACCCGGTCTTTGACTGCCAATACCGTGCAAGGTACTTTGCAGTATTTGAGAAACAGGGTGTCATGCCCCACGCACAGGCCCAGCATGACGGCCAGGTCCACCTCCTGGCGGTTTAACAGCTCGGCCTGAACAATGGGATTGCACATGGATTCCATGGCCTCCGGGCCCCGAATTTTTTCGTCTCCTGTCAAACCGATGGATTCCTTTGGGGTTCTGCCCACCTTGCAACAGACCGAGGCCACATCAAATCCACCGGCTTCGAAAATTTTTGAAACCTCCCGTGCCTCCCTGCGCAGGCCGATGCAAAAGGCCAAACCCAGGGTGGTATAATTGCACTTGGCGGCAAACTGCATGGTCTCTTCAATTCGCGGAATCCGGGTTCTTAGGTTCCGGCCGTCAAACTCATAACACTGGGCTTCCTGGATTGAGGCCCGGCGGGCGAATTCCTGAATGTTGCTTCGGTGATAGTGGGTGATTCCCTCGCGGACGACTTGCTCATACCGGCGCATGGGGCACGCAGTGGGCGCTTTTTCAATGGCGGGCAGGGGGTCGTTGAGGTTTGCAGCCGGATAACAGGTTCCCCCATCGCAATAAGCGCATTGTGTATAAAGGGTTTTATCATTCATGGACAAGGACTCCTTTTCATATTTCCTCTTCTATAGCAGAGCCGGGGCCGGGGAAACAACCCTGGTTCGGAAATTGTCAAAAGGAGATCATGCCCGACAGGCTGCAGGAGGGGTATATATACCCTTCCTGCAGCTTTTTATCGATGGTGCCAAAATCCGGTCCGGGCCTAACTGTTGGTCGGGCAGTGCCCGGAAATGGCCCCGGGAATCTGTTTTACCGCCTTGTTGATGACCTTTTGGACGGAAAGGTTTTTTGCCGGCCTGGCGATATCCAGGGTGTCGGACCACAAGGCGTTTCCGGTTTTGGTATCGTAGAGCCGGGCTTCAACCATCACATGTTTCCATGCCGTGGCGTTTTGACGGATATACTGCTGCTGATGCGCAGACCAGTTACCCCCGGTATCGCCAGGGCCCAGGTAGAACAACACCGGATCATAGGAGGAGAACGCATATGTTTCCTCCATGCCGGCCACCCGGGCCAGAAATACGAAATCGATTCCCCGGTTACCGGCTTGTTTCAGAAGTGCTTCGCGGTCGAGTCCGGAAGCCTCCGGGATTGCCGAATAGCTTGCAACCGCCTCCACTCCCTGATTCTTGAGCTCACGACACAAGGCGTCTTCAAATTGTTTTCTTGCTTGATCGTTATCGGAGACGCCGGTGATCATCAGTTTTTGGCCCGGCTGCATTCCGCAGTCGCCGGCAGTTGACGCTGCCATGCGGCTGCCGGTGGCTGCACAGGCGGTCAAAGAGCAGATCAGGGCTCCCATCAGAATCACGTACAGACCCGTTTTCAATTGTTTCATTGTCATCTCTCCTTTACTCTATTGTATGTTATAATAATTCATGCCATTTTGATGGCGCCGTAAAAGTCCAATATCTGCGTTACGCGCAATTTCTCAGAATTTCACGTACGGCTAAGTACGCTGTATTCTTCGAAATTGCGCAAGCCTTGATCTTGAACTTTTTACGGCACCATCTGAAATCAGACTTTTTACGGTGCCATCATTTTTGAAATTCGGCAGAAGCGTAAAAAGCTTTTATTTGTGATAATGCCAGATCTGTGCCAAAATGATAAATTTAATTATTTCAATTATTTATAAAATAAAAAGTATTTTATTTGTCATATATGAACAAAGCGGTTTGGTTGGATATGACAAATTAGTTATATATGACTAAACATCCGGGAGATATTATGCAGGTGGATGGCAATGAATTTTTCCGGCAGGCAACTGTCCGGATATGCAGCAGTTTGGATATTGAAGTGGCCCTGAAACGGATGCAGCAATATGCAAACCGGTTTTTGCCCGCCGGTTTCATATCCCTGGTGCTGTTTGATCCGCAGAAAAACGTGATCCGCAATATCGCGGGAAAAATTTCAAAAACCGCGGAAAAATACGGCCGGGAAGTCTCGCTGCCCGATACCCGGGAGATGCGGGCCAGGTGGATCCAAAAACAGGTGGAACTGGAAGCCTATATGGTGGTCAATAACCTGGAGCAGGACCCGGACCTGCTGGACTTGTTCACCCGGCTGGGCCTGGATGCCGACATTTCCTTTATTATGATCCGGCTGGAGCTGGAGGGAAACCGTATCGGGGGGCTCTGGGTGTCGACGGCCGGCCGTAACCAATACACCAAAGAGCAGGCGGAATTGCTGCAGATTATCCATGAGCCCGTGGCCATTGCCATGTCCAATGTGCTCCAGCACCGGGAGGTGCTGGAGTTAAACCGGCAGCTCACAGATGATATCCGCCATCTTCACGCGCGGCTGCATGAAAAGACGGACACTGAAATCATTGGTGCAGACCAGGGATTGCATCAGGTTACGGAAATGGCCCGGCAGGTGGCCGGGCTGGACAGCCCGGTTTTGATTCTGGGCGAAACCGGGGTGGGCAAGGAAGTGATCGCCAATTTTATTCATGACCATTCCCACAGGCGAAACGGACCGTTAATCAAGGTCAACTGCGGGGCTATTGCAGAAGGCCTCATGGACAGTGAATTGTTCGGGCATGAAAAAGGGGCGTTTACCGGTGCTGTTGAAAGAAAAAAAGGACGCTTTGAAAGGGCTGACCGGGGCACCATTTTTCTGGATGAAATCGGAGAGCTTTCCCCCCAGGCACAGGTTCGGCTGCTGCGGGTGCTGCAGGAAAAAGTCATTGAAAGGGTAGGCGGATCCAGGGAGATTGCCGTCAATGTCCGCATTTTATCCGCCACCCACCGAAACCTTCAGGACATGGTGGCAGACGGACGCTTCCGGCAGGATTTGTGGTTCCGGCTCAATGTGTTTCCCATTTCCATCCCGCCCCTGCGCGAGCGAAAGGAAGATATCCCCGAGCTGGTGAATTTTTTCATGCAAAAAAAAGCACAGGAGTTGAAAATCAAGCAGCCTCCTGAACTGCAGGGCGGGGCTTTGCGCCAGCTGCTGGCCCATGACTGGCCCGGCAATGTGCGGGAACTGGAAAATCTCGTGGAAAGGGCCCTGATTCAATACCAGGGGGGCCGGATTTCCTTTTCCGGATTTTTCCGGAAAAATTCGTCGTTTTTGCAGGATACGGACGAAGTGCGGGAATTCGGCCCGATGCCGACTTTAGATGAGGTGATGGCCGAACATATCCGTAGGGTGCTGAAGGCCACAAACGGCAAGATCAGCGGTCCCGGTGGTGCCGCCGAGATTTTGGGCCTTCATTACAGTACCTTGAGGCACCGTATGCAGAAGCTCGGGATCTCTGTTGACCGAAACCCTTCCGGATGATCTTCACGTGTCTTTCTTCATAATAAACCGGGCCTTTTTTCTGGTAACGGCTGTGGCTCCGGGCCTTCCAGTGGCCCCGGGCCCTTGAGTGACTCCGGCTGTAGCGCGGCGGCGGGTATGCCCGGTAACCCCGGTTTTGGTGGATCACCGTGACATGGTCCGGGCCGCTGTTGTTGTAGCTGCTGATAATGGCATGGCCGACAATGGCCGCGCCCACCCCGATGGCAACGCCTTCCCACCGGTGGCGCTGTTTGTCTCCGGCAGATGCGGATGTGCCGGCAAAAGCCACCAGGCAGACCGCAACGAGAAGTACAGTCAATATCTTTTTCATTTTTTGCCTCCTTTTTTTCGTGCTTTCAGTCCACGCGGGATGTGGTGCCGGTTAATCCCGGGATTCCGCGTGCCGGGTGATTTCCCGGTCCACCAGTTCGATTGCCCGGTCCACCACACGCTGCAGTACGGCAATTTCGTCCGGCTCATCGCCAATAGCGGCGGCCAGGGGCTTATAGCTTCTGGCCTGCCGGGCCTTGATCTCCGCAACCTTTTCACGGCCTTTCTGCGACAGCTCAATTAAGTGCACCCGCATGTCGTTTCGGTCCACTTTCATGTCCACCATTTCCAGTTCTGATCTGAGCCGTTTGACATCCGTGGACAGGGTGCTCTGCCTGACTCCGGGAAAAAAGCGCAGCAGGTCGCTCATGCTCATGGGGCCCTGGGTGCTGAGGATTTCAAGAATCAGCATTTCCCGGTCCTTGAGCTCTCCGGCCTCGCTTCCCGCAGCCTCAATGGCCCGGTAAATGCGCATTTTGATGCTTAATCTGGCGATGTTTGTAAAAAGATCCTGAATCATTGCCCTGCCTTTTTCTGAAAGCGTGTTTGAAACCAGTTGACAACATCAAGATAGTTTTGTCAATAAAAATAGTTCATAAAAATGATATATTTTATGAAAATGATATATCTGAGCCAAATCTGCGGCATCTGCGTCAAACAAGGGAAGCGTGGGGGGATGACCGAGTCCCGGTATGACAGGCGGTGAAATCAGGCTTGATTTTTCGGGCTGACACAGGCACAATGCAGTTTCATGAATCGCGGAGCTTGGAAAATGGCAAAAAAGAAATTAAAAGCCCATCACATTGAACGCACCTGGTGCAAGGGGTGCGGAATTTGCGTGCATTTCTGCCCCAAGCAGGTACTGGCGCTCGATGAGCACAACATTGCCTATCCTGCCGATCCGGAAGCCTGTATCTGCTGCCGCATGTGCGAATACAGGTGCCCGGACCTCGCCATTGAAGTCGAATGTCAGGAGACTTGAACTGATGCAGGGCAAAGTGAAATTCATCCAGGGAAACGAGGTCTGCGTGGAGGCTGCCCTTTATGCGGGCCTGGCGTTTTTTGCCGGCTATCCCATCACGCCCTCCACCGAGATTGCCGAAGCCATGTCCGCCCGCCTGCCGCAGATCGGGGGCCGGTTTTTGCAGATGGAAGACGAGATTGCCTCCATCTGCGCCATTATCGGGGCCTCCTTGACCGGCCGCAAGGCCATGACCGCCACCAGCGGCCCCGGTTTTTCCCTGATGCAGGAAGCCCTTGGCTATGCCGTGATGACCGAAATTCCCTGCGTGATCGTGGATGTGCAGCGCGGGGGTCCGTCCACCGGTCTTCCCACCCATGTGGGGCAGGGCGATGTCAATCAGGCCCGCTACGGCACCCATGGCGATCATGCAATTGTCGCCCTGACCGCCTCCAATCACCAGGACATGTTTGCCATCACCGTGGAGGCCTTCAATATTGCCGAGACTTTCCGCACCCCGGTGATTCTGCTGTTTGACGAGGTCACCGGCCACATGCGCGAAAAGGTGGTGATTCCCGAAAAGGGTGAAATCGCACTGGTGGAGCGGCTCAGGACATCTGTTGAAAGCGGGGTGGACTATCACCCCTATCTGCCCCGGGAAGACGGGCGGCTGCCCATGTCGGATTTCGGCGGGGTGCACCGCTACAATGTCACCGGGTTGTATCATGATATGTGGGGCTTTCCTTCAGATGACCCCAAAATTGTCTATGGCCTGATCCGGCACCTCATGGATAAAATCCAGAATTATGCCGGCAACATGACTTTTTTTCGGCAGGATCACATCGAAGATGCCCACACGGTTCTGGTTTCCTACGGTGCGGCCGCCCGCTCGGCCCGGCATCTGGTGGAAAACCGCCGCAAGCGCGGCGAAAGGCTGGGTCTGCTGGAACTGCAGACGCTTTGGCCGTTTCCCGGGGATGTGGTTCGCAAGGTTTGCAAAAATGCCGATTACATCGTGGTGGTGGAATTAAACGCCGGCCAGGTGATCCGGGAGGTAAAACTGGCCGTGGACCGGCCCGAGCGGGTGTATCTGGCCAACCGCATTGACGGCCAGTTGATTTCCCCCACGGATATCCAGAACATCCTGCGGCTGCTGCATGGCAAAGGCGTATAATTTTAAGGTGATTTGATGTCTGTCAAAGACTATATCCGCGAACGGTTTTTCCCGCACATGTGGTGTCCGGGCTGCGGCCACGGGGTGGTGTTAAACGCCATGATCCGGGCCATTGAATCGCTGGGCATGAGCAAAAACGAAATCGTCATGGTTTCGGGCATCGGCTGTTCGGCGCGGATTTCCGGGTATGTGGATTTCCACTCCATGCACACCATCCACGGCCGGGCCCTGGCTTTTGCCACGGGCATCAAGATGAGCCGGCCGGAGCTAAATGTGATCGTTCCCATGGGCGACGGAGATGCGCTGGCCATCGGGGGCAATCATTTTCTGCATGCCGCCCGGCGCAATATCGAAATGACGGCCATTGTCATGAACAACCGGATTTACGGGATGACCGGCGGGCAGTTCTCCCCGCTGTCGGGTTATGCGGCTGCGGCCTCCACTGCGCCCTATGGCAACATTGACCACGGCTTTGACATTGCAAAGCTCTCCGAGGCGGCAGGGGCGACGTTCGTGGCCCGGACCACAACCTATCATGTTCATGAACTTTCCCGGCTGATCCGGGATGCCATTTTGCATGAAGGATTTTCCGTGCTTGAGGTGCTCACCCAGTGTCCCACGTATTTTGGACGCTACAACCGGGCCGGGGATGCCCCGGAAATGATGGAGACCTATAAGAACCGCACTGTTGCCGTGGGTTCTGAAAAAAAGAACCAGGACCCGGATCTGATCGAGCGGGGCGTGTTTGTGAAAAAAGAGCTTCCGGAATATTGCCGGGAGTATGAAAAAGTCATCGAAAAAAACCAACAAAAGCAGACGTAAAAGAAGGCATGATGGAAAAGTGCAGGCTGGTTTTTTCCGGTTCCGGGGGGCAGGGCGTCATCACCGCGGCGATCCTGCTGGCAGAAGCCGCTGTCCTCCACGAAGGGTTAAATGCGGTCCAGTCCCAGAGCTACGGGGCCCAGGCCCGGGGCGGGGCTGCCCGAAGCGATGTGATCATCTGGGACAAGCCCGTTTACTACCCCAAGGTGGTCCAGCCCAATGTCCTGGTCTGCCTGACCCAGACCGCATACAACAAATACCATCCCACCATCCGCCCCGGCGGCCTGCTGATCACTGATACCGCCCTGGTAAAAGTGGACAAAAGCGCTGAAGCCCGTCTGGCGCAGCTGGCGTTTCAGGATCAGGTCAAACAGGAGATGGGCAATACCCGGGGTCTGAATATCTGCGTGCTCGGTGCCGTGGCCGCCCTGACCCAAATCGTTTCCATCCCCAGCCTGGAATCAGCCGTGGCCGGCCGCTTTGATGAACGATTCCGGGAAGCCAACCTCAAGGCCCTGCACATGGGAATAGCGCTTGGAAGCCAGAGCTCTTCGGTCAGCGTTTAGCGAAACCGCCTGTGCCGCCTGCCTGTTGTTGAAAAAATGATCATAATGCTTGAACAGGGTTAAATTAAATGATATTGAGTTCAACCAAAATTTATCAAATTTTTTTATATCCCTGGAATTCAGTGTAAAAGTGCATTAAATGGATAACCAACAAAACGCAAAAACGATTGCGGACAGACGAAAAAGCACTCGGATACAGACCGAAAACGATGTCGGCTACATTCTTTTTGATGCCAACAGGGAAGTAGCGGATCAAGGCAGGGCAAAAGCCCTGGACCTGAGTCAAAACGGCCATACTTTTGGAAACAGAAAAACCATTGAATGGCTCCTGCATTATGCTGATCACCCTTGATTTGAATGGAAAAAAGGTAAAAGTCAAAGGCCGGGTGGCAAATACCCGGAAATCGGATACGCCGGGCTGCCATTTAACCGGGATTGAATTCAAAGGCTCTGAAGAACAACATACAAAGGCTGTTGTTGCATTTGTAAAAGTTTATCATAACCGCCGGCAGCGTGATCAAAATAAAAGCCTGTATTCAGTCCGGCAACCTGTTTCCTAAACAGCAGCGTAATGTTTTTGGCCTTATTTCCGTTTTTTGCTGTCACCCTAAACAAGGATCAATAATGAGTGCAGGCAATCAAAAAATCCGGATTTTCGGCCAGACCGCTTTGACAGACCGCAGGTTTGTCAACCTGTTTGAAATCCGGTATTCGGACAAAAACGGCAATGAAAGGCGCTGGGATTTTGTCTCCCGGCAGAACCCCCCCAAGATTGAATCCGGCGGATTTGATATTGTGGATGCGGTGATTATCGTGGCCTGGCACGTGCCCAGCGGCAAGCTGGTTGTGATCCGGGAGTTCCGCATGCCGTTAAACGACTACCAGTACGGATTTCCCGCCGGGCTTGTGGATCCGGGGGAAAGCCCGGAGCAAAGTGCAGTCCGGGAACTCGAGGAGGAAACCGGCCTCAAGGCCACCGGCATCCGCCGCACCAGCCCGCCCATATATGTCTCATCAGGCCTTACAGACGAATCCATTGTCATGGTGTATCTCGACTGTGAGGGCCGGCCGTCTGACAGCAATACCGGAAGCGCAGAAGACATTGAAACCGTTTTTTTGTCCCCAAAAGAGGCCGCAGATCTGTGCGCTGATCCGGATCTAAAGGTGGATGTGAAAACCTGGCTGGTTATGGACAAATTTGCCGCCACAGGCGGGATATAAAAAAAATCTGCGGCCTGTTATGCCTTCGCAAATACCGGCGTGATAACACCGTGGCATCTGCATGCGGTGGCAATCAGGTGTTTGCCGGGTTTTTTTCCATTCCGGGATCCGTCTGTCCCTGACCGAAAAAGCGAAGCAGGCAGCGGGGTTGAACATTATCCGGCAATTTACTATAATTGCACAATAACTTTGTCGGGTTGACGGGCACAAGGTATTTTTTTTAATCTGACGGGCAAACGGTGAAAGGAATAAATCAATGGAGGAAATACGCGAAAAAGCACGCACCCTGATGAAGGGATACTGCCGGGTCTGCCCGGTGTGCGACGGCCGGGCCTGTGCCGGCCAGGTGCCGGGAATGGGCGGTCTGGGCACGGGGTCAGGCTTTCAGGACAATGTCCGGGCGCTTTCTGAAATCCGGTTTAACATGCGCTGTCTCCATGATGCCGCAGAGCCGGACACGGATCTTTCCCTGCTGGGCTTTGACCTGTCCATGCCGGTGATCGCCGCCCCCATTGGCGGGGTGTCGTTTAACATGGGCGGCGGCATGCAGGAGCAGGACTATATCCTGGCCAAGCTTTCGGCATGCGCAGATGAGGGCTGCCTTGGATGCACCGGCGACGGCGTGCCGGATTTCATCCACGAAAGCGGGTTTGCCGCCGTCAAAGAACTCGATGGCCGGGGCATTCCGTTTATCAAGCCATGGGAGGACCAGGAGTTGTTTTCCAAGGCGGAAAAGGCCCTGGAAGCCGGTGCTTCGGTAATCGGCATGGATGTGGATGCAGCCGGCCTGGTAACCCTGCGCAAGATGGGCCGGCCGGTATCGCCCAAGCCGGCGGCAAGGCTTGCTGAGATCATTGAACGAATACCGGCCAGATTCGTGGTCAAGGGGGTGATGACCGCAGACGAGGCAAAAATGTGTGTGGATGCCGGTGCTGCCGGGATTGTGGTGTCCAACCACGGCGGAAGGGTGTTAGACGGCGTGCCCGGAACCGCGCGGGTACTGCGCGATGTGGCCGCAGCCGTTCAGGGCCAGATCGCTGTGCTGGCCGACGGCGGGGTGCGCTCCGGCGGAGATGTGCTTCGCATGCTGGCCCTGGGCGCGGATGCGGTGATGATCGGCCGGCCGTTTTCGGTTGCCGTGCTCGGCGGGGGCAAAGACGGGGCATCCGCCTACCTGGCCCAAATTCGCCGGGAGTTGGTTCAGACCATGGTGCTCACCGGCACGGCCTCGGTGCGGTCCGTGGACAGCTCCATTCTATGGTCGGGATAATCCCTACAACAGCCCGGCTGCGGACATGATGTCCGGGACCACCTCCTCCTTGCCGATGGCCATGATGTGGACCCCGTCGCAGATTTGTTCTTCCTTGATCTGCGCGATCATGCGGCCGGCAATCTCGATGCCCTTTTTCAGGGCTCCGCCCTTGGGGGCGGCCGCCATTTCATCAATCAGGTTCTGGGGCACCATGACGCCGGCCACGTTTTTGTTCATGAACCGGGCCATGCCCGCAGATGTCAGCAGGATCACCCCGGCCAGGATCTTGACGTCAAATTGCCGGGCGTAATCCATGAATTTTTTGAAATTGTCCATGTCATAGACCGCCTGGGTCTGGATGAATTCCGCGCCGGCCTCGATTTTTTTCTCAAATTTGATCAGCTGGGGCTCGATGGGGTTGGCCTCGGGAGTGACAATAGCCCCGGCGCAGAACTTGACGGCACCGTCCAGCTCGTTTCCGGCCATGTCCTTTCCCCGCTCCATGGTGCGCACCGCGGCCACAAGCTGGCTGGAATCGAGATCAAACACGGCCTTGGCCTCCTTGTGATCGCCGAGCATCACTGAATCACCGGTTAAACACAGCACATTGTTGATCCCCCGGCTGGCGGCAAACATGAGATCGGCCTGCAGGGCCAGGCGGTTTCGGTCCCGGCAGGTCATCTGCAGAATCGGCTCACCGCCGTTTTCTTTGACCAGAAGCGCGCCGCCCAGGGATGGAAAGCGCATCACAGAGCTCTGGTGATCGGTGACATTCATGGCATCCACCTTGTCTTTTAACAATTCCACGTGGTGTGCCATTTTTTCCAGGTTGGTCCCCTTGGAGGGGGCGACCTCGGAGGTGACCACGAATTTTCCGGAATCAAGGGCTTTTTTAAATGCGGATGGCATGGGAAGTATCCTTATAAATAGTGTTAAGTGTTAAGTGTTAAGTGTTAAGTGTTCAGTGGTGATGCCTTATGGTTTATCACTCCGCCGGGATGTTGAACTTGCCCGGGCTGGGTTCGCCCAGGTGATTGCGCGGCTTTTTGTAGGTGCGCATGGAATCGAGCCGGTCCAGCTCCTTTAGACGGTTGTAGATCATGGTCCAGGCGCAGTCCTTGTTGGAATCGATTTCGCATTTGCCGTTGTTGGTACCCCCGCAGGGGCCGTTGACAAGCCCCTTGTGGCAGGTGGTCACCGGGCAGATGCCGCCGGTTTCGCCGATTACGCAGGTGCCGCACTGGGTGCAGATTTCGTTGAACTGGCCGGCGGTGTTTTCCTTGCCGATAAACAGGGTGTTCTGGGCCGGCACCACCATCTGGCCGAGCTGGCTGGCCATGGTCTGCACACCATAGGCGCATGACATCACCAGTAGCGCGTCTGCCTGGTTCATGCGCGCGCCGAACTCCGAGAGGATATCGGCGGCGAGATTGTCACAAGCCACTGGGACCACTGTGGTGCCGGTGATCACCTTGCCCCTGGCAGACAGGTCTTCGGCCATGGCCGCCACCTGTTCCACGCCGCCGGTCCGGGTCAGGGTGGTGCAGGTGCCGCATCCGATGACAAATATCCTGTCCATGCCTTCGAGCAGGTGCTCGATTTCCTCCATTGGTTTCTGCTGGGTAATGGATCGAATCATGGTGGTTAGCTCCTCTCTTTTTCAAGATCGCACCTGAGGCACCGCCTGGCTTCAAAATGGGCCTGTTCGGCGGTAAAGCCCCTTTCAACTTCCCTGAAGTCGCAGACGCGGTCCTCGGGTTTTTCGATTTCGATTTGAACCCGCGGCTGATCCTCTGTGCTTTCCGATTCCAGGGCCAGTCCGGTTTCCTGGGCCAGGCGGGTCTTTTCATCCGGCATGAAAATCGGGGTCTGATCGCCTGAAAGGTATTTGTGGATGGCCAAAGCCGCACGCCGGCCCGAGGCAATGGCCCGGATCACAAAGGTCGGGCCGGTGGTGAAATCGCCGCCGGCAAACACCCCGGGAACATTGGTGGCCAGGGTGTTTTCATCCACTGCCAGAGAACCCCACAAGGCCCGCTCCAGCTGGGAGTCTTCAGGTAGAAACGAGGTGTCCGGCGCCTGACCGATGGAGATGATGATATTGTCGGCTTCGATGTACTGGGTATCGGACATGTCGCATTCCGGCCGGAAGTTGCCCTCCTGGTCAAATACCGCAAGGCAGCGGGAGAAACTGATTCCCTTGACTTTTCCGTTTTCCTCAAAGATTTGCTCCGGCGACCACTGCAGATTTAAAATGGCGCCTTCATCCTCGGTTTCCTCCACGTCCTTGTCCCAGGCCGGCATCTCTTCCCGGGTTTCCAGGCAGAAGACCTGAACATCGTCGGAACCGGCGCGAAGGGCGGTGCGGGCCACGTCCATGGCCACATTGCCTCCGCCGATGACCACGGTTTTGCCCGAAAGTTTCATATCGTGGCCAAGGCGCACGTCGCGCAGAAAGTTTAAGCCGTAGTAAAGCCCCTCCAGGCCTTCTTCCTCGCCTGGAAGTCCGATGCGCTTGCTGGCCTGGGCACCGGCGGACAAAAACACCGCATCAAATCCTTCCTTTTTCAGGTCGGTGAGGGTGTGGTTGGCGTCAATGGGCGAATTGTACTCGATTGTCACCCCGGCGTTTTCGATCCACTTGATTTCCATGTCAATGACATTTCTGGGCAGACGGAACTCGGGCAGTGCGATGTTTAACATTCCCCCGCCAACGGGCTGGGCTTCAAACACCTTGGTCTCGTAGCCGAGCTTGGCCAGAAAATAGGCGCAGGTCAGGCCCGCGGGCCCGGCGCCCACAATGGCCACTTTTTCAGACCGGGTCACCGGGAAGGGTTCGCGCTCGGCACCGTATTTTTCATAGTAATAATCCGATGCAAACCGTTTCAGGGTCCGGATGGCCACGGGTTCGTCGAGCTCGCCCCGGCGGCACTTGTATTCGCAGGGATTGATGCAGACCCGGCCGCACACGGCCGGAAAGGGATTTTTCTCCCGGATGATCTCCACTGCATCCTCGTAGTTGCCGCTGCCGATTGCCGCCACGTAATTGGGCACGTCAATGCCGGCAGGGCAGGCATGCTGGCAGGCCGATATCACCATGGAATCGCACACTGCACCGGCGCATCTGTGCTCGTGGATATGATCGCGGTATTCCTGCTCAAAATAGCGCAGGGTGGACAGGGCCGGCTTGGGGCTGGCCTGGCCCAGGCCGCACAGCGAGGCATCGGCCATGGTGTGGCCGATGGATTTGATGGTGTCAATGTCCTGGATGTGGCCCTGGCCCAGGGTGATGCGGGTTAAGGTCTCCAACAGCTGGGTGGTGCCAAGCCGGCACGGGGCGCATTTGCCGCAGGACTCGGACTGGGTGAAATTTAAAAAGAACCGGGCGATTTCCACCATGCAGTTGTTTTCATCCAGAACCACAAGACCGCCCGAACCCATGATGGCGCCGATGCGCTGGATGGTGTCATAGTCAATGGGCAGGTTTAAAAATCTGGCCGGTACGCATCCGCCCGCCGGCCCGCCCATCTGCACGGCCTTAAACTGCCTTCCCTTGGGAATGCCGCCGCCGATATCATAGACCACCTCCCGGATGGTGGTACCGATGGGCACTTCCACAAGGCCGGTGTTGTTGACCTTTCCGGCCAGGGAAAAAATTTTGGTTCCCTTGGATGAATCGGTTCCCATTTCACCGTACCATTCAGCGCCGTTTTTGATGATCAGCGGAATGTTGGCCAGGGTTTCAACGTTGTTGATGTTTGTGGGCTTTTGGTCAATTCCGGCCTGGGCCGGAAAGGGGGGCCTGGGCCGGGGCATGCCCCGTTTGCCCTCAATGGAGGCCATCAGGGCGGTTTCCTCGCCGCAGACAAAGGCGCCGGCACCCATTTTCAGGGAAAGATCAAAATTAAAGCCGGTACCCAGGATGTTTTCGCCCAGAAGGCCCAGCTGTTTTCCCTGCTCAATGGCCAAAGTCAGATGCTCCACTGCAATGGGATATTCCTCGCGCACGTAAATGATGCCGTATTCCGCGCCCATGGCATAGCCGCCGATCATCATGCCTTCGATCACCGCATGGGGATCGCCTTCCAGAAGGGCCCGGTCCATGAAAGCCCCGGGATCGCCTTCGTCTGCATTGCAGACCACGTACTTGGGCGTGGTGGGCGACTGTCTGGCAAACCGCCACTTGATGCCCGTGGGAAAGCCCGCGCCGCCGCGTCCCCGCAGTTTTGCGGAAACCACTTCTTCAATGACCGTCTCCGGGGTCATTTTGGACAAGGCCTTGACAAACGCCCTGTAACCGCCTGCGGCAATGTAGTGCTCGATTTGGGTCGGGTCGATCCGGCCGCAGTTGGCCAGCACCCGGCGCACCTGTTTCTGGTAAAAGGGGATCTGGTTTCTGTAGTAAACAAACCGGCCGGTTCTTGGGTCCTGGTAGGCAAGGCGTTCGATTAACTGCTGGTCCTTGATGGTTTTGTCCACAATTTCCGCGGCATCTTCCGGATCCACTTCCTGGTACTGGACGCCCAGCGGTTCAATTGCCACCACCGGGGCCTTGGCGCAGAACCCGTGGCATCCGGTGGAGCGGATTTCCACTTCCTTGTCCAGTCCCTGGCGGGTGACAGCGTCAGCCAGGGCGTCACGAACGGCTGCAGCCCCGTAGGCCCGGCATCCGGTCATGCAGACATGGACTTCGGTCTTTTTTTTGCCAGAATCCGCAAGAATCTTGTTTCTGAGCCATTCGATCTGTCCGATGGATGTGAGTTTTTTCATGGCGCTCAATCATCCTCCTTGTCTTTCCGGTATTCGCCCAGCACGCTGACCACCTTGGTGGGGTTGAGCCTGCCGAAGTAGTCCTTGTTGACCATCATGGTCGGCGCCAGAAAGCAGGCTCCCAGGCATGCCACGGTTTCCAGGGTGAACTGGTAGTCGGAGCTGGTCTCGCCTTCCTCGAGCTCCAGTTCCTTTTTGACCAGCCGCAGAATGCTCCGGCTTCCCTTGACATGGCATGCCGTACCCCGGCAGACCCGCAGCACGCAGCGGCCCTTGGGTTTTAAGGAAAAACCGGAATAAAACGTGATCACCCCCTGAACCTGTGAGGCAAACATGTTGAGGGCCTCGGCAACGGGCTCGATGGATTCGGGGGGGATAAATCCGAATTCTTCCTGGATTTCCTGAAGAAGGGGGATTAAGGCCCATTTGCGGTCCCGGTAATCCTCGATGATTTCATGGAGTCTGCTTCGGTCAAATTGCGTGGGATCCATTGGCTTTTGCTCCTTGGCATCTAAATTTTCTCAATGCTGACCCTGCAGGTGCGCCATGCCGGTGCCGGCGTCCGGATTGCCTCTATGCCGGCCAGGGCGGCGGCTTCGTTTCCGGAAAATCCCGTGGGAACAAACACCTGTCCGGGCAACACTGCCGGATCGGCCACAAAGCGGCGTTCAATGGCGCCGTGATCCGATACAATGCGGATTTTTCCGCCTTCTGGTATGGCCAGGGACCCGATGTCAGCGGCAGACAACCGGGCAAGATTGTCACGGTTCCAGGAGCTGATCCGGGCCGACCGGCTGGTGCGGGTGCCGCCGGCCAGGTGCCAGCGCAGGGGGCCGAGTACGGCTGTAAAGCCTTTTTGGCCGCTTGTCTGCGGCGGTGGTTCAACGGCCGCAAATGTGAACCTGTGGCTGTTTCCGGAAAAAGGCGTGTCTGCATCCGCATTTTTGATCCATTCCTGGCGGTGGTTGCCGATGGCTGCATACATGGGCACGGTTTTTCTGATTTCCTGGCGGATTTTTTCAATGGTGGTGTATTGTTCGGGATATCCCATGTTCTGGGCCAGCAGACCGAGAATGCGCCAGTCGGCAAGGGCTTGTCCGGGCGGGGCCGCTGCCTGGGAAAAGGATTGAATCCGGCCTTCCATGTTGGTAAATGATCCGGCTTTCTCGGCAAAGGCGGAACCTGGCAGTACCACGTGGGCAAGCCGGGTGGTGCGGTTTTCAAAAAGGTCCTGTGTTGCTATAAAATCAAGTTTTTTCAAGGCCTTGCTTACCCGCTCCGGATCGGGCAGGGTGCGCACCAGGTTTTCGCCCATGATGTAGAGGCCCTTTAAGTGGCCGGATTCCGCGGCTTCGACAATGCCGCAAAGATCCAGTCCCGGATCCGGGGATAGTTTGGTGTTCCAGAGCCGCTCCAGGTGCTTTCTGGCGTCCGGGTCGGAAAGGGGATGTCTGCCGGGCAGCAGATCCGGGGCCATTCCCATGTCCATGGCGCCGACGGTGTTGCTTTCCGGAGCCGGGATGAAAATGCCGGCGTTGGAGGCGCCGATGCTGCCCGCTGCAAGGATCAGGTCAAAGGCGGCATCAGCGATCTGTGTGCCGTGAGCCTGTTCCATCACATCCGCGCCCAGAACAAGGCCGATTTTGCGGCCTGAAAGCATTTGAGCCGCCCGTTTTATCTCCCTTTCCTCTGCGGCTGAAAGGGGCTGAGCGGACAAAAGGGAATCAATGGCGGCTTTGCACTCCTCCCAGCCGCTGGTGTATTGTTGTATAAAATCGCTGCTGCTTGCCCCGGGATCAGCGATTTTGTCGGCAAGGGCGTATATGAGTGCCGGGATTCGCGCGTTTGGCTCCATTCCGGATTCCGGCCGGATTCGCGCTCCGGCAAATCCGGCAAGGCGCGTTTTGCGGGCATCGATTGTCACCAGGGGCGTGCCCGCCCGGGCGGCCCGCTTGACGTGATAGCCGGCAACCGGCACGGTGTTGTCCGGGTCAAAGCATACAGTTACAATGGCCTCTGCCTTTTCCAGTTCGGACAAGGGCATGGTGCGGGCTGCACCCATGGTTTTTTCCTCCATGCGGCGCAACAGCGCCTGGCCGTTGATCGTGCCGGTGCTGGTGACGTTGTTGGTGCCGAACATCACCCGTGCGATTTTCTGGAAAAGATAATTTTCTTCTGTACTGCACTTGGGCGAGCCGATAAAGGCAATGCTTCCGGGTCCGTGAGTGCGCTTGATTTCCGCCAAAGATTCTGCGGCCCGGGAAACCGCCTTGTTCCATTCCGCAGGTTCAAATTTTTCATCACCGTTTTCGTCCCGGGTGCGGATCAAGGGCTGGTGCAGCCGGCCGGCATTGTTTAAAAAATCATGGGCAAAATGGCCGCGCACGCAAAGGGTGGAACCATTGACGCTGCCCCTGAGTTTTAATGGATTGACCTCAACCACCCGGCCGCCGGAGGTGCCCATGGCCAGGCTGCAGCCGGCCCCGCAGAAACCGCAGATAGAGTCCTTTTGCTTTTCCGGGGTGCCGACATAGCCCGCATGCTTGGCAGAAAGGGCTCCTGTGGGGCACATGGACACGCAGGTACCGCAAAATGTGCAGATGGAGTCTTCCAGGGGCCTTTCCATGAGGGTGGCCGGCCTGGAGCAAAAGCCCCGGTCATTGTAGTCAATGGCTCCTGTGGCCACCAGTTCGTGGTCGGCGCGGATGCATTTGCCGCATAAAATGCATTTGCTCAGATCCCGTACGATAAAGGGGTTTAATTCCTCATAGGGCTTGTAGTTGGGCATGGGATAGAGGCGGGTTTCGGCAATGCCGAGGCGTGCGGCCAGTGCCCGCAGCTCGCACCGGTTGCCCTTGGAACAGACAATGCACGATTCCGGATGCTCGGCCATCATCAGGCGCACGATGTTTTTCCGGTGATCAATGATTCGCTCGGTGTCAGTGAGCACGGCCATGTCCTTTGCCGCCGGGGTGACGCAGGCGGCCATGAGGCGGCCGGATTTTTCATCTTCCACCAGGCACATGCGGCAGGCGCCGTAGGGCTTTAATTCCGGGTGATGGCACAGGGTGGGGATAAAGATGTTGTTTTTTTCCGCAACAGAAAGAAGGGTTTCGCCTGTGCGGCAGGTCACCTTTTTTCCGTTGATGGTCAGGGCAATTGATTCCACGGGGCGGCTCCTTTTGCTTCTGATGTTTTGAAAGGGCCGTTGAAAAAGCATCGCCGTATTTACACGCCGGCCGGCAACGCCTTACCTGAGCTTGGCGGCATCCAGGTAATGCCGGAGTTTGTCCTCGCCTCCGATGGTGATGATATGGATGCCGTCGCACAGATCCTTGAGACCCTTGACGGTATCGGCAAACAGCTCGATGCTGGCTCTGTCCTTGTCTGTGGCCTTGGCCAGTTTCTGGATGGCCCAGTCAGGCACCAGGCCGGATTTGAGATGCCGGTTTAAAAAGCGGGCCATTCCGGCAGTCCGTAAAATCAGCACCTCTGCAATTACAGGCACGCCGAATGTGTTGGTGCGCGACATAAATTTGTCAAACCGCTCCACATCAAAGACCGGGGTGGTCAGAAAATAACCGGCCCCCATCTTTGTCATCTCCTCCATTTCCTTTAACTCCAGGTCGGGCACGTTTTTGCCCCAGGAGGCTTCCACCCCGGAGCCAAGGCAGAAGTTGGGCTGCACCTCGATCTCCTGGCCGTCAACACTGCGGCCGTCTCTGAAATGCTCGAGCACGGACTGGAGTTTTCCGGCATCCACATGGAAAAACATCATTTCCTGGAGACTGTCGCCGGTGATCCGATAGTCCTCGGTAAATACCAGCAGGTTTTCAATGCCGGCATGATGTGCGTTGATCAGGTCCTTCTGGAGCTGGATCCGGTTTTTGTCCCGGGTGGTGGTCTGGTAGATGGATTCAAAGCGGTTTTCCTTGAGGGTCTGGCAGGTTTTGATGGTATCGCCCACGATGCCCTGGAATTCCACTTCAGAAAGCGACACCCCGTCGACCCGCCCCCGGATGAGGTTTAAGCTTTTGACCAGATCCTCGGGTTCTTGTTCAATGGGTGCCTGAACTTCGGTGGTGACTGCAAATTGTTTTTTTTCAAGGGCTTGTTTTAATTTCATGAATGCCTCCTTGAAATTAGGGGTTCCGGCGGCAGAGCGCCGGATTTATGCAGGGCCCAGCAGCCGCGCCACTTCCTCCTTGAGCTGGGAGAGGGGAAGCGGCTTGGAAAAGCAGGCATCCGCACCGTATTCTTTCATCTGCTGGAATTTTTCCTCATCCAGGTAAGCTGAAAGCACAATGATCTTGGTATCACTGGTTTCCCTGCTGCTTTTGAGTTTCTGGCAGACATCATATCCTTTGATATCCGGCATCATGATGTCGAGAATCAGCAGGTGGGGTTTGAAGTGGTTGACCTGAAGACCGGCTTCAAAGCCGTCTGCCGCGGATATGACCTCGTAGTCATGCTCGTCTTCTTCAAGGGACTGAACAATGCTTTCAACAATGATGGGGTCATCATCGACCACCAGGATCCGTCTGCGGTCGTCTTCCTCCACGGTTTCCGGGATGGGTATTCCCTGCTTGCGCATGAATTCTTCGAGATCCCTGCGGTTGATGCGGCGGTGGCCGCCGGGGGTGCGGTAGGCCTTTATGTGGCCGGCGTCAATCCAGTTGATAATGGTTTTGGGAGAGACGTTGCAGTGTTTGCTGGCTTTGAATACGGTGAAAACTTCGTCCATGGCGGGCCTCCTCCCTTGGGAAAAAGGGTTGACTTTTTAAGTTTTATATTAATTATAGAATTTAGGCGTGTCAAGAAAAAAATTAAATTTTTTTAAAAAAATTTTAACATGCTTTATTTATAGGTTTAAATTTTTATTTAAGAATTAAGATTTAAAGTTTCTTTTTATTTTTTATAATTATTATAGTTATTATAGAATTTGAATTTTAATTGATTTTTTGAGTGTTTTCAAAAACCGTTTATTTCTGTTGTTGCCGGGATATTTGCAACTGCAGGGGGAAATGGTAATAATGACCTTAAACGGCTCAATAAAAATGATCCTGGAGCAAAAATCGGCAAAGGAGGTGCGGGGTGAAATCATATGATGTGGTGGTTGTGGGTTCCGGCACCGGCGGGCAGACCGCAGCCCATAGCCTGAGCCAATACGGAGTTTCTGTTGCTGTGGTGGAAAACAGTTCCACGCCCGGCGGGGTTTGCGCCCTGGCCGGTTGCCAGGCCAAGAAATGGTATTATGAGGCTTCAGAAACAATGGCCCGGGCCCGTGACCTGTCTGGAAAAGGCGTGGTTGCGCTCCCGGAGATGGACTGGAAATCGGTTCGGGATCAAAAACGGGCCTTTACCGGCGCTGTCCCGGATTCCACCCGAAAAAGCCTTGACGCCGCAGGCATTGATTTTATCGTCGGTACTGCAGCATTCCGCGATCCTGAAACCCTGACAGTGGACGGACAGCCGGTACAGGCAAAATTTATTGTTCTGGCAACCGGCGCCCGTCCGGCCCCTTTGCCGTTTGAAGGCGCCCGGTACCTGGTCAGCAGCAGCCAGTTTCTGGAACTCGGCGGGCTTCCGCCCAGAATCGCCTTTGTGGGCGGCGGGTTTATCTCTTTTGAGTTTGCCCATTTTGCCGCGCGTCTGGGTCCGGCCCGGCAGATTCATATTCTTGAAGCCGGCCCCCGCCCCCTGGGCCCTTTTGATGGAGAAATGACGGCCCATCTCATGGATGCTTCCCGGGCAGAGGGTATTGATATTCATACGGATACGGAAATCACCGGTATTGAGAAAAACAAACGCGGGTATGTGGTCAAAACCCCGGGCAAAAAGGATCTTTACGCGGACATGGTGGTTCACGGCGCCGGGCGCGCACCTGCCATCACGGATCTGGAGCTGGAAAAGGGCGCTGTGGATTTTACCCGCCGCGGCATTGTTGTGGATGAAAAAATGCGCACCGCCAATGCCCGGGTCTTTGCCGTGGGCGACTGCGCGGATACGGTTCAGCTGGCGCGGGTGGCCGACTATGAGGCCTTTGTGGCGGCAAAAAACATCCTGGCCGAACTCCGCGGCGGACAGGAAGCTGTCATGGACTATCGGGCCGTGCCTTCGGTTTTGTTTACCCTGCCCCAGTACGCCATGGTAGGAGCCACAGAAGAGGCCCTGAAGTCAGAAGGCATCCGGTATTCCAGGGCAATGGCCACCAACCTGTCCTGGCCCACCTACCGGCGCACCGGGATGAAGCATGCCGCTTACAAGGTGCTGGTGGATCACAACAACCGGATTGCCGGGGCGCATATTATTTCCGATAATGCCGCCGGCCTGATCAATATTTTCAAACAGGCCATGATTCATCACCAGGATGTCGGCCAGCTTTACTGGGAGCATGTCATGGCCCCGTATCCCACCCGGGAGAGCGATATCATTTATATGCTAAAGCCGTTTTTCAAACACGATCCCCTGGCCGGCTTATAATAAGCCGGCCGGCAGCCGTTTTTTTGGTTATTTGTCCTTTAGCATCTCTATGGTGACGGTGATATCCACGGTTTTGCCCACAACCCCCATGTCGGCAAACTTGCCTGAGCCCACCTTGTAATCCAGGCGGTTGATGTGAAAATCCGCTTCAAAGCCGGCCACCATCTGATTTTGTTCCATGGGGTTTTCCCGCATGCCCAGATAGGCAAACGGTATTTCAACCTGCTTTGATACGTCCTTTATGGTCAGTTCACCTTCAAGGATGTACGCATCGTCGTTGACATGCCGGATTTGGCTGCTTTTAAACGTCATGAACGCGAATTTTTCCGCATCGAAAAAATCCGCCGTGCGCAGATGCGCATCACGCTTGACAATGTTGGTGTTGATGCTTGTCACATCCACTTTGAATTCAACCCGGCCGTCTTTGATGTTTTGGGGATCAAAGTCGATGGTGGTGGTAAAATCGTCAAACTGTCCCCGGACTGTGGCAAAGGTGTGCCGGATGTCGAAATAAATGTTGGAATGCGCCTTGTCAATCTGCCAGCCACTGGCCTGCGCCCGCACGGATCCAATGGATGCCATTGCCAAAAACAGCAACACGGCCGGTAAAATCAGTTTTTTCATTTCCAATCTCCTTTCCTGCAATGGATTTGAATAAAGCCCGCCTGGCATAAAAGGCCGGATCTTTGCAGGAAAAGGTAACGGCATCTGTGGGAATTGCAATTTGCAGTAAAAATAACGGCAGTTTTTAATAGGGTGATGAGAAACCCCGGAACAGCCGGTCCCGGGGCTATGGGGAAAGGTTTCTGAACTGGGCGATCTGGCGGGATACGGCGATTAGTTCGTTGTTTTCATCCCAGATCTCACCGTCTTCCTCAAGCAGGCCGCAATTGATAAACCGGGTGGAGAACCGGCATTTGAGCCATTGGGTTTCGGCTGTATTGCGGATACTGACACTCAATTCAAGGGTGGGCACCCATGCCACCATGCCCTGGCTGGCCAGCACGGCCGGGGGAAAGGCGTCTGCTGCCAGGGCGGCTGCAAAAACGTCAAACGGGCGTTTGTCTTCAAACCGCAGCCAGCCCTTTTGCTCTGAGCGCTCTGAGAGCCGGTTTTCCATCCATCCGGCACAGCGGGGATCCAGGCGGATATCCATGTGCTCATATACAGTGTATCCGGGCATTGCGGGAATCCGGATGCAGCGCTCCGGCGGGGCAAATTCCGGAGGGCCGGTCTCATATCGCCGGATGTCGCATTCTTCCGGGGCCACGGCAAAAGTGCCAAAGGCCCGGGCGGTTTCGGTTCCCGATTGGATGAGCCGGGCCTGGAGGCGGGTAAACTGCCTGGAGCGGTTCATTGTTTCAACGGCAATTTCTGCCGGGCCCGGAACCGTTTTTGACATATAGTTGACCGTAAGTATCGGGGTGGCGGATTTGTCACTGCAGCCGATCATGGCGCTGGCCAGAATGGCCAGCAGATATCCGCCGTTGGGGTTGCCGTTGATTGACCAGTTTTCTGAAACCGCAGCCTGAAAACCGTCCTGCGGGTTTGCGGCAACTGAAATATCTGTATCAAAAAGATGCATTTTGTTATCTGATGATCATATTCGGGTGGTTTTTTTCGGTTACCTGTTTTGGCTGTGTTTAGCATAAAGCGCAAAATCTGGCAACCCGGAATGAGCCCTGCATGCGGCGGGTTGACCGGATTGATCTTTTCAGCCCGCACCCGGCATAAGGTGACATGGACGGATCCGGGCGTTGAAACCATCTGGCTGGCTGTCCACTACGGGTAAGCGTGAGCCTACCGGTAATAATAGGGATGATACCAGTAACGAAGCCTTGGGCCGTACCACGGGTAAAAGGGGTCATAGAACGGGTCGTAAAACGGGTCATGGTAATAGAGATCTCTCCGCTGCCGGGGTTTTTGCCAGAGATGGATTTCCACGGCACGGATCACGGGCAGGGTGTAGTCATGTTTGCTGATTCGGGTTTTTTCTGATCCTGTAACCCGGCCGGCCACGGTGATTTTTCGGTCTTTTTCATAAATTTCAGGATCCAGAAAACCCTCATGAATCAGTATAAAACGGCCGCACGACAAGTCTCTGGATTTGGGCTCATCAACAAAATCCAGAGGCGCCTGAAGTATTATAAGCCTGGTTTGATCGGCCAGGTTGCGGGTTTCCAGGATATAGCCGCCCAGAATCACGGTTTTGTCAATGTGTGCGCCCGGATTTTGTTTCAGGGCTGCAAAGTCTACCCCTGTTGCGGCACTGGTGCGGACGTCTCTGGAAACAACCGAACATCCGGAAAAAAACAGCACCAGCAAGGCGGAGAACAAAATTGCAATGATTTTGGCTGAAGGTCGATAATTTGTTGTCATTGCCGTATCCGGATTTTCAAAAGATTGCCGGAAAACAGTCTGTTCGTCAGGATGGCGGAGAAGACTGTTTTCCTTTTCAAAATAAATATTCATGTTATATTGAAAATATACACGGGTCGGGATTGTTTCAAGGCCCCGGCCGGAAAACAGGAGCTGTGTCGTGTCAGTCAAACGGTTTTTTATATTTTTGTGTGCATTGATTTTGCCGGTAATGCTGGGCTGCGGATGCGGGCAGAAAGTGCCCCGGGAAGTTGCCCGGCAGGTCACCTGGACCGGGGATTTTAAAACCCTGCAGGCCGAGGCCGAAACCCATGCCGGAGAGTTTGTGATGGTTGGCGGCAGGATTATCACCACGAAAAATTTCCCGGACAAATCAGAAATCACGGTGCTGCAGTTTCCCCTGGATGCTTCAAACCGCCCGCAGCCGGAAAAGCCCTCAGGCGGGCGGTTTCTGATCCGATCCAAGGCCTTTATTGATCCGGAAATTTATTCGCCCGGCAAACTGGTGACGGCCGCAGGCCGCCTTGCCGGCGCTGAAAAGCGCATGATCGGAGAATATGAGTACGCGCACCCGGTTGTCAAAGGTGATTTCTGGGTGTTTGAACCCAGGGAAAACAGTTTTCCCCGTTTCCACTTCGGGGTGGGCATCGGCAAGACGTTTTAACCGGCTTCTGCCAGGTTTTCCCGGCTGCGGCGTTACTTCTAAATATTCAGATACCGGATGTTTTTCACCTTTAGACGGTCCTTGATCGTGCGGGAGAGCTCCGACATAAACCCATAGCCCATCTCAAAATCCTGCTAAACAGATAAAAGCGCCTGGACAAGATGAACATAAAACCGCCCTGACCATAGCGGAAAACCAGCCCATTTACTTCAGCAATCTTTCACCGGCAACGGCTGTTGTTGTGAGCTTATGCTTGACTTGTTCCGACAATCGATATAGGTTAGCCGGTCTGAATACAAATTTTTGATTAACATGTCATTGCGGAGGTTCTGGTATGGTTTTCACGGTATCCCTATATGCCTCTTTAATCATATTTTTTTTGGGGCTTATATACAGGGGCGGTACCTGGTTTCAACGGGAGGCCGGGTTTTACGGGCAGAAGATGAGCGCTTCGGAAAGATTTTTTTCAGCGCTGAAGTCAATGCTCGCGGTTATCTTCAGCGCAAAGATTGTCAGGCTGCTTCAGGCGTTTGTCCTTGATGTGCTGCTCCAGCGAAAGATCTTAAAGGAAAGCGTCCTTCGGTGGGCCATGCACATGCTCATCTTCTGGGGTTTTATCCTGCTTTTGTTCATGCACGCCCTGGGCCGCATTGTCACAGATGCGCTTTTCAGCAATTATGAACCCACCCTGAATCCCTATTTCTTTCTTCGGGACATGTTTGGCCTCATGGTTCTTGCCGGGGTCGTTGTTGCCGTGATCCGGCGTTTTTTCCTCAAGATACCGAGACTGATGACAAACAGCATGGACAAGTATGCCATCGGTATCCTGGCAGTGATCATCCTGTCGGGGTTTTTGCTGGCAGGGTTAAAAATTACATCCAAAACTGAATTTTCCAATATGGCGGATGAATACGCCGGCTGGCTCAGCGACGAAGAACTCCAGGCCCTGGAAAGCTACTGGGTAAGCGATCACGGGCTTGTGTCTTCGGATGTGACCCGGCCGTTTGAAGCCGATGTATTGCAGCAGGGCAAACAGGCCCATGAAAGCTATTGTGCTTACTGCCATGCTCCGGCGCAATCGGCCTTTGCAAGCTATTCCACCGGAAAGGTCCTCAGTCCGGCCGCCGGCGCCATGGACCGGGCCGGCTTTGTGGGCATATTGTGGTATATTCATTTTCTGTCCTGTTTTATCGGGCTGGCATACCTGCCTTTCAGCAAAATGCTGCATATTTTTTCAACGCCCGTCACCATCATGGCCAATGCGGTGATGGATGAAAAAAAATCAAAACCGGAAAATGTGGCCACCCGGCAGATCATAGAACTGGACGCCTGCACCCACTGCTGCACCTGCAGCCTGTACTGCTCTGCCATGATGGGCTATGAAGCAAGGCAGAACACCTATATTCTGCCATCAGAAAAAATTGCGCCTCTAAAGGCCCTGGCAGCCGGCAGGGACCTGGATGAAGCCGAAACCCGGGCCATTTTGGAAGGCATTTATCTGTGCACCAACTGCGACCGGTGCACCGTGGTCTGCCCCTCGGGCATCAACCTGCGGCAGCTGTGGCTCAATGCCAGGGAAAAACTGCTGCAGCAGGGCCCTGCAGAACCGCTGGTGCTTTCCCAGCTTTCATTTGTCAGGGGGCTGAACCGTAAAAAGACCCCGGCTGACAGTTATCCCCTGCCGCTGGAAAAAGCCGACAATGCGGTTTCTGTAAAATACCGGCCCCTGCTGGATCCGGAGCGCTCCATTGACCTGACCCCGCCTGCGGCCGACCGGCAGCAGGCCAGCGGCTTTGAAAATACGTTTTCCTATTGTTTCGGATGCCAGAACTGCTCCACTGTATGCCCGGTGGTGGGCAATTACGAAGATCCCCAGGTGCAGCTCGGACTGCTGCCCCACCAGATCATGTGCAGCCTCGGACTGGGACTGACCGAAACAGCCATGGGCGCAAAAATGATATGGGATTGCCTGACATGCTACCAGTGCCAGGAGCATTGCCCGCAAAATGTGAAAGTCACCGACATCCTCTATGAGCTGAAATACATGGCAGTGGCCGGTGTGGATGAGGGAAGGCAAAATCATGATCAGGCCGGAGGTTTAAGATAATTATGATGCGCTACAGTTTTTTTATCGGCTGTCAGATTCCTTCACGGGTGCCCCAGTATGAAACAGCCGCCAGGGCTGTTTTAAAAAAATTCGGAGTGGAACTGGCAGATATCAGGCAGTTTAACTGCTGCGGCTATCCCATGCGCAATGTGGACAAAAAGGCGTTTCTTCTTTCTTCAGTCAAAAATCTGGCCCTTTCCGAAAACCAGGGGCTGGATATGCTGGTGTTGTGCAACTGCTGTTTCGGGGCGCTGAAAAATGCCGAGCACATCATGGCCGAAAAGGGCCCCCTGCAGGATGAAGTGCTGGGCAAAATCCGGGAAATGGGCCTGGACTACCAGGGAAAAACCCGGATTCGCCATTATTTGTCCGTGCTGTATCATGACACGGGCATTGCCGCGATCAAAAAGCAGCTGCACAAAACCTATAAAGAATTAAACATTGCCGTGCAGTATGGGTGTCATGCCCTGCGGCCCAGCACTGTCACGCAGTTTGATGACCCGGTGGCCCCGTCCCTGTTTGATGAATTGGTGGCCGCAACCGGGGCAAAAAGCGTTGACTGGACAAACAAGCTTGAATGCTGCGGCGCTCCCCTGATCGGGACCAATGATGCGCTGTCAGCGGACCTGTTTTCAAGAAAGCTGGAGGCCGCAAAAAAGGCAGAGGCTGATTTTTTCTGTACATCCTGCCCGTACTGTCAGATTCAGTTTGATACCGTGCAGCAGATGCTTGTTGAGGACAATGCCGGCCAAAAGCCCCTGCCCTCCATTCTTTTTCCCCAGCTGCTGGGGCTTTCAATGAACATTGATTCCCAAACCCTGGGTCTTGGGGCCAACAAGCTCGATATAAGCAAAATAGAATCCTATTTAAGCAAGGACAAGGAGTAGATAATGCCGCGTGAAAACAATGGCGCTGTGCTGGTTGTGGGAGGAGGCATCACCGGAATGCAGGCATCGCTGGATCTCGCCGATTCCGGCTACTATGTCTACCTGGTGGAAAGATCCAGTTCCATCGGCGGGATGATGTCCCAGCTGGACAAAACATTTCCGACCAATGATTGTGCCATGTGAATTATCTCGCCCAAACTGGTCGAGGTCGGCCGGCACATCAACATAGAATTGCTCACCCTTTCAGAAGTCAACAGCATCTCCGGCGAGGAAGGTGATTTTGAGGTCAGCATCACCAGCCATCCCCGGTACGTGGATGTGGACAAGTGTATTGCGTGCGGGCTTTGTGCGGAAAAATGCCCCAAAAAGGTCCCCAATGAATATGACGGCAGCCTGGCCAACCGCAAGGCCGTTTACGTGCAGTACGCCCAGGCCGTGCCCCTGAAGTATGCCATTGATCCGGAGCACTGCATTAAACTCAACAAGGGCAAATGCGGGATTTGTGAGAAAAAATGTCCAACGGGCGCCATCAACTACGAGGATACCAAAAAGGAGATCTCCCTGAATGTGGGCGCCGTGGTGCTGTCCCAGGGCAGCGAAACCTTTGATCCGGCTGTTCACGACACATTCGGATATAAAAAGTATCCCAATATTGTCACCAGCCTGGAGTTTGAAAGGATCCTGTCGGCTTCCGGGCCTTACGGCGGCCACCTGGTCCGGCCCTCTGACAAGCAGGAACCGGAAAAAATCGCCTGGCTTCAGTGCATCGGCTCCAGGGACGAGCACATGGGCGCCAGGGGGTATTGCTCGGCGGTCTGCTGTACATACGCGGTCAAGGAGGCCATGCTGGCAAAGGAGCACTGCAAGCACAACCTGGACACGGCCATTTTCTATATTGATATCCGCACAAACGGCAAGGATTTTGAAAAGTATTACAACCGGGCAAAAGACGAGATGGGTGTGCGGTTTGTCAAAAGCAAGGTCACCGGCGCCCCCCCTGTGGACGGCACCGGAAAGCACCTGATCCGCTACATTGATGAATCCGGAAAAAGGTGCGAGGAAGAATTTGACATGGTGGTGCTGTCCGTGGGCCTGGGCGCCACGGCCCGGGGCGCGGAACTGGGCAGAAAACTGGGCATTGAACTCAACCAATACAACTTTGCGGCTTCTTCCAGTTTTGCCCCGGTTTCCAGCTCTGTTGCCGGCATTTATGTCTGCGGTGCCTTCCAGGGGCCCAAGGATATTCCCTCCTCGGTGATTGACTCCAGTGCGGCCGCCGGCGTGGTGGGCTCCAGGCTTTCAAATGCCAGGTGGACCCGGACCCGGGCAAAGGAAATGCCAAAAGAGAAAAACGTTATTGGAGATCCCCCGCGCATTGGTGTTTTTGTCTGCTGCTGCGGAACCAATATCGCAGGCGTGGTGGATGTGCCCAATGTGGTGGAATATGCCAAAACCCTGCCCGGGGTTGTTTATGCCGAGCAGAACATGTTCAGCTGTTCCCAGGATTCCCAGGACAAGATGGCTCAGGTCATTCAGGACGAAGGCCTCAACCGCATTGTGGTGGCCGCCTGCACGCCCAAGACCCATGAACCGCTTTTTCAGGAAACACTCCAGAACGCCGGGATCAACAAGTACCTGTTTGAAATGGTCAATATCCGGAACCAGAATTCCTGGGTGCACAAAAACAATCCAGAGGCAGCCACGCAAAAGGCCAGGGACCTTGTAAACATGTCCGTGGCAAAGGCCGCCAGAATCGAGCCCTTAAAAGAGCCGGTTTTGGAGATTAATCAGCGGGCCATGGTTATCGGCGGCGGCGTGGCCGGAATGACAGCGGCGGAAAATATGGCCCTGCAGGGCTATGGGGTCGACCTGGTGGAGCGCGACGTGGTTTTGGGCGGAAATGCCCGGAATCTGCCCGAAACCTGGCGGGGCGAGGATGTGCAGGAATTTGTTGCCGGCCTGGCCGGGCGGATTGAAAGCAATGCCAATATTGCCGTGCATTTGAATTCCAGCATCAAAAATGTGGACGGGTTTGTGGGTGATTTTAAAACCACCATTGAAAGCCACGGCCAGGAAAGCACACTTGAGCACGGCGTGGCGGTGATTGCTTCGGGCGCGTCTGAATACAAGCCTGTGGATCAGTACCGCTACGGAAAAGACGAGCGCGTGGTCATCGGCCAGGAACTTCAAAAACGCTTGGTGGACAATGATCCGTCCATAAACCGGGCCGATTGTGCCGTATTTATACAGTGCGTGGGTTCCAGGATTGCCGAAAGGCCTTATTGCTCCAAGCTTTGCTGTACCCAGTCCATTAAAAGCGCCCTTGAGCTCAAAAAACGCAAACCTGAAATGGACGTATTTGTTCTTTACAGGGATATGCGGCCCTACGGCCTGAGAGAGGACCTCTACCGGGAGGCCAGGGCCGGCGGCATTAAGTTTGTCCGGTATGATTTTGATAACGGGCTGGAAGTGGAGCCGGAAGACAATGCCCTGAAGATCCGTTTCAGGGATTTGGCCCTGCGGCGGAGCATGTCGCTTAATCCGGATCTCCTGGTTCTGGCATCAGCTGTGGTGCGCGAGAAAAACGATCCCCTGGCCCGGTTTTTCAAGGTCACCCAGAACGATGACGGGTTTTACGTGGAAGCGCACTTAAAGCTCAGGCCGGTGGATTTTGCAACCGACGGGGTGTTTTTGTGCGGCCTGGCCCACGGGCCAAAACCCCTGGATGAATCCATTGCCCAGGCCCAGGCAGCAGCGGCCAGGGCCGTGACCCTGCTTTCGGCCAAAAACATTTCGGTCAGCGGCACCGTGGCCCAGGTGGCCCCGTCCTTGTGCGCCAGCTGCGGGGTATGCGTATCCGTGTGCCCGTATTCCGCCCCCCGGATCAGCGAAAAAACCAATAAGGCGGAAATCCAGTCCGCCTTGTGCAAGGGGTGCGGATTGTGCGTGGCTTCATGCCGCTCAGGGGCCATAGAGCTGAAAGGGTTTGGAAACAACCAGATCATGTCCATGATCGATGCCTCCATGGCCAACTGATCCAACTGCATTTGTGCCCGGGGAAAGATGCGGCTTCCCCGGGCATTTTTATTTGTCCGGACGCTTTCCCGCAAAAACCCCTTGCGCTGCTCTCCTGTCTGTTTGCCCTTGAAATATCATGAAATGGATTTTATAGTAAGTTTTTGGCATATGCTTGAAACTCACCTGGTTTGAATTTTTCCGGCATTCGCAATGCAGAGAATTGACATGAAAGGAAAGGGGGAAAAATGGCAGATTCAAAAGACCGGCTAGAGGTGCACGTGAATGTGAATATACCGGCTTCCGCGCTTACCGCCATTGTGGAAAACGCAAAACAAATCGCCGGCACTGATGCTTCCGCAAAATACCGCGTGGACACAGCCGCCATGGTCGGGGAGATGATTTCCCGTTTTCTTGCCCAAAAGGATTTTGAAGAATATGTGAAGGATATCAACAATTTTCCGGGTGCAGGCGTGTAAAAACCAGGAGGCTGATGATGAAGATCACGATTTTATACGACAATGATGCATTTGATAAACGACTGTCCCCGGACTGGGGTTTTGCAGCCTTAATTGAGGCCTGCGGCCGGAGCATTTTGTTTGACACCGGCGCAAGCGGACAGATCCTGATTGAAAACATGCACCGCCTGGGAATAAGTCCTGACTGTATCCAGGAGATTTTTATTTCCCATGATCACTGGGACCACACCGGTGGATTGCCGGGCATCCTGGAAGTCAATCCCGTACGGGTCTATGTGCCGGACACCATTTCCAGTGTGGACCACGCTCCGGAAACCGTTTCCATCCGCCAGCCCATGGAAATTCACCCAAACATGTATTCCACGGGCACGCTGAAAAATATTGAGCAGTCCATGTGCATCAAAGAAGACAACAAGGTGGTGGTGATTGCGGGCTGCTCGCATCCGGGTGTGGAAACCATCCTTGCGGCTGCAGCGCCAATCGGCCCGCCTGTTGCGCTCATCGGCGGACTTCACGGATTGTGTGATTTTCCGGTTATTGATTCTCTGGATTGGGTGTGTGCCACCCACTGCACACAGTACAAACAGCAGATCCATTCCAGGCTCGGGCATCAAAGCCTTGCCGGCGGGGCCGGCCGGGTCATTGAAATATAGGCGGCGTTTCTGCCCAAACCGCGGTATTGTTCGCTGATTGCCCCGGGCCGTTGAGGTGTGTCTGTAACTCCCCGGAATTCTTCCCTTGACTACAAATCCGTGCTTTACTATGGGATAGGGTTACTGTTTACCGGCACTTTTGGGCTTTACGGGCCAATTTATTTGCAGGAGGCTTGGATAACATGGCAAAACGCGAACAATGGGGTACAAGAAGCGGATTTATTCTGGCTGCAGTGGGCTCGGCCATCGGCCTGGGAAACATCTGGCGGTTTCCTTACATGGCCTATGACAACGGCGGGGGAGCTTTTCTGATTCCCTATTTTTTTGCCCTGCTCACCGCCGGCATTCCCATCATCATCCTCGAGTTCGGGGTGGGGCACAAATACCGGGGATCGGCACCCATGACCTTTTTCAACATCTTTGGAAAATGGGAGTGGCTGGGCTGGTGGCAGGCCCTGGTGTCCTTTGTCATCAGTGTCTACTACGTGGTGGTGATTTCCTGGGCCCTGAATTACGCCATTTTGGCCCTGGACCTGGGCTGGGGGGCAAGTCCGGAAAAGTTTTTCTTTAACGAGTTTTTGCAACTAAGCAACGGGCCCATGGATCTGGGCGGCATTGTCTGGCCGGTGTTTGCCGCTGCCATTGCCATGTGGGCGGTGACCTGGATTGTTTTGTTCAGCGGGGTGAAAAAGGGCATCGAACTGGCCAACAAGATTTTCATGCCCCTTCTCTTTTTGCTGCTTTTGATCATGCTGGTGCGCGCCGTGACCCTGGATGGGGCGGCCCAGGGCATTGACTGGCTGTTTCGGCCCGATTTCAGCGCCATTGCCGACTACCAGGTCTGGACCGCGGCTTACGGCCAGATCTTTTTTACCCTCAGCGTCTGCTTTGCCATCATGATCACCTATTCCAGCTATTTGCCGGCAAAATCGGATATCAACAACAACGGCATGATGACCGCGTTTATCAACTGCGGATTCAGCCTGCTGGCCGGAATCATGGTGTTTGGGGTGCTCGGTCACATGGCGGCCAAACAGGATGTGGCCCTCCATGAGATTGTCACCCAGGGGGTGGGCATGGCCTTTGTGACCATCCCCGAGGCTGTCAATCTCCTGCCGGCTCCGGAATTTTTCGGGTTCTTGTTTTTCTTGTCCCTGGTATTTGCCGGCCTGAGTTCCATGATATCGATTTCCGAGGCCTGCTGCTCATCGCTGATCGACAAGTTCGGCTGGGACAGAAAGCCCGTGACCAGCCTGTTTTGCCTGGTTGGTTTCATGCTGAGCCTGATTTTCATGACCCGGGGCGGTTTGTTTATCCTGGATATCACGGATCATTTTATCAATAACTTTGGAATCGTGTTTGCCGGCCTGGTTGAGGTGATTTTGTTGTCGTGGTTTTTTAAGCTCGATACCGTGCGCCAGTATGCCAATTCGCTTTCCGACTTTGCCATCGGCACCTGGTGGAATTTCTGCCTTAAGGTGATCACCCCGGTTGTGCTGGGCTACATGGCAGTGGCCAACCTGGTGGGCGACATCCGGGAAAATTATGAGGGTTATGACGGCAGTGCCCTGGTCATGTTCGGCTGGTGCGTGGTGGTGGGCATTGTGCTTTTAAGCTTTGTCCTGCAGTCCATGAAAAGCGCCTGGCCGCAGAAAACCAGGTAATTCTCAAGCGGCTTGCTTGTATTTGCGGCAAACCTGCAAATCGCTTGGTTCAGGCAATCGCATAGAATAAAGGAGTCCCGGAAATGAGCAGCGGATCCATTGTCATGATGATCATCGGTCTGGCCGTCACCTGGGGCGGTGCGGCCGTGTGCATTGCTAACGCCCTGAAAAAAAGATCCCTATAAACCTGTGATTTGATCCAGTAGCTTGCGGATTTCGCTGATGCGGTTGACACTTTCGATCCAGTCTCCGGAAACCGCCTCCATGCCCTGATGCGCGCCAAGGATCATCCCGGCGATGGTTCCCCTGGCCGCGCTGTCGCCGCCGGCCATCACCGACTGGACCAGGGCTTCTTTGAGATTGTCTTCATACCGGGCAATGAGATGAATGGTGCCGGGCAGGGCCTGGTCGATTTCACAGGCCGGGCCGAACCGGGCGATGGCATCAGCGCTCTGCTCATTTGCGGATTTGAGTCCGGGTTCGATATACATGGAAATGGGGGACATGGCAAATTCGTCGTCCTCTGCCAGGTTTTCCACGGCTGCGGCAGGAGCCGAACCCTGCAGCACCGCATGGGCCAGCCGGGCAAAAAACGCTGCTGCATCAATCACGGCTTCATTGTTGTGGGTCATGGCCGTCTGGGCGCGCGCGGCCTGCACCAGTTTTTCCGGGTCATCTGAATAAAGGCCGATCAGCGGCGCGATCCGGGCGGCCCCGGCCAGGTCATTGGATGATGAGCCCGCATTTTCCGGGCCTGCACCTTTTTCATAATTGGCAAGGGTCTTGCGGGTGGCATTGTCGATATAGCCGTCATAGTTGTCAAACAGGGCCCGCCATTTTTCGGAAAAATCAGCTGTCACAAATTCTTTTTTTCCGGCAATGGACCGGAGCAGCACCAGCATTTGGTCCCCGTAATGGGTGAAATCCCCCTTGCCTTTGGTCTTGTGAAAGGAATCCGGGCCCGGTGCCGCCGGAGATTCGATTCTGCCGAAATCTGCCTGGATTATTTCCGGATCATAGATCCAGTGGGCGCCCAGGGCCAGGCTGTCTGCGGCAAAGGCGGCCAGCACGGCGGCTTTGGCGTTATCGCTCATGGCGGGTCCTCCTTATTTTGATGCCTTGTCCTGTTCGTTTTCATCTTTGCGGCAGATGCATTCATGCTCCCCGCACTGATCACAGATATATGTGGCCTCAACGGCCGGGGTGCCGGCGCGCTCCGCGGGCTTGTTTTTCCTGAAAATGAAAAATCCCAGCACAGCTGCCAGCAGAAAGATGATAATCAAATATTCCATGTTTTATTTTCCTTGTTGAATTCAGTTCAATGTTGTTGTTTCTATAATAATTATCATCATTGGCCGGAATGCAACGCAGATATCCCGGTCCGGGTGGCGCCCGGCAAGGACCCCGCCAGCACCGGACTAGGAATGCTAACCGATTATCATCCGGAAAACCATCATGAGCGCTGCGGCAATCAGGGTGGCGGCCATCATCAGGCGGCAGGCCGCGGATATGTGGTCCGGGCCGGGCAGGGAAAAACCAGCCCCGATCCAGGGTTTTTCCACAAGCCTGCCGTGGTAGACGCCCGGGCCGATCAGTCGTATGCCAAGAGCGCCGGCAAATGCGGCCTCCGGGCGTCCGGCATTGGGGCTTTTGTGGTTGCCGCCCTCGGTGATGGCGGTTTTAAAGGCCCTGGGGCCGGTTTTGCAAACCAGGGCGGCTGCCAGGGAGATGATGGGCACACAAAGCCTTGCCGGAATCCAGTTGGCCGCGTCATCAAGCCGGGCCGCAGATTTTCCGAATTGTTCATATTTTTCCGTGCGGTATCCCACCATGGAGTCCAACGTGGAGATCATTTTAAAAGCCATGACTCCGGGCGCGCCCAGGATGGCGGCAAAACACAGGGGGGTGAGCACGCCGTCAACAAAATTTTCCGCAACCGTTTCAATGGTGGCCCGGCTGATGGCAGATTCATCCATGTTTGCCGTATCCCGGCTCACCAGCATGGCAATCAGGGCCCGGGCCTGATCCAGGCGGCCGGCAGCAAGGGCCTGGTAAACCTTTCCGGCCTCGTCATACAGGCACCGCGGGCAGATGCAGGCATAGACCAGCAGGATCTCCAAAATCGTTCCTGCAGCCGTATGCCCCAGATGGGCAAGCACCACCCCGGCCAGGGTGATGACATAAGTGCCCGATACCAGGACTGCGGCAAAAGCCAGCCCGGCTGTGAATTCATTGGGCAGAAGCGCCCGGAAAGGTTTTTCCAGCCGGGCTGCGGCCGCGCCCATCAGGCGAACCGGGTGGGGCAGGCGGGCCGGATCACCCAGAAGCAGATCCAGGGCCAGGGCGGCGGCGATGATCCAGGCGGCAGAAAGCCCGGCCATCAGGTGTTCTCCGGGCCGGCCGTCTGCGCGCGCTCCCGGGCATAACCGGCAATCAGGTCTGCTGCTTTGACATTAGTGTCCGGGTCCTGGATGGATATCCGGAAAAAACGGCTGTCAAGTCCTTTGAAATTTTCGCAGTTCCGGATCAGCAGGCGGTGATCGAGCATGCAGACGGCCATGTCGGCTGCCGTGAAATCTCTGGCCTGCAAAAGAATAAACGTGGCATCCGAATCATGGACCCGAAGGCCGGGCACGCCGGCAAGGCGCCGGTGGATTTCGGCGCGCTGGTCTTTGAGATACTGCCGGGTTTTTTCTTCATGTTTTTCGGCCGTGTCCTGATTTTGGGCAATAAAGATCACCGCCTGCTGGGCCTGGGCATTAACACTCCAGGGCGGGCAGTGGTTTCGGATTTTTTGGGCAATGCCTTTGGGGGCTGCGCAGAATCCCACCCGCAGGCCCGGGATGCAGTACATCTTGGAAAGCGACCGGAGCACCACCACATTGGGCAAATCCGCGCGGGCCAGGCTTTTCCCCCCCTGGCCGGAAACAAAGGGCAGGTAGGATTCGTCCATGACAAAAAGTGTTTCCGGCAGGTCCCGGGCCAGGTGGGCCAATAAATCGGTGTCCGTGTATCCGCCCGTGGGATTGTTGGGGTTGCACAAAAATACCGCATCCGCGCCTTTTGCAGCGGTTTTGAGCCGGTCTGCGTCCAGGGCAAAGCCCTGGCTGTCATGGCGCATGAAAAATTCATGCTGCACGCCGTTGATGGCCAGAGCATCTGCATAGTCGGCATAAGTGGGCCCGACCACCACTGCGGAGCCGATGTTTGCGGCCCGGGGCAGCAGGTAGAGAAATTCCGTGGTGCCCGCTCCGGCAATGACCCCGGATCTGTCAATATTTTCAAAATCGGCAAAAGCGGCCGCTGCCCGGCCGGCATCCACTTCCGGAAGCCGGCACACGCCATGGATGTTTTCGGCCAGGTGATTGAGCAGGCCGGGCATGGGGCCCAGGGGATTGATATTGGCGCTCATGTCCGTGATGTCTTCGGGCGCGCAACCCAGGGCCGCTGCTGCGGCAAATATGTTGCCCCCGTGTCCGTGGATCATTTTTTCTCCTTCAGGCCGAGACAGGCCATGAGTGCGGCAATGTCTGCATGGGCCTCAAAATGTTGTGCCAGCAGATCGTACTGATGATCCCTGGCGGCAGGTCCCTGCAGGCCCGGGACCCGGACCCCGTGAACGTCCACATGGGCCAGCCATTTTTCAAGAATTCCGGGTCGGTCAAACAGGCCGTGCATGTATGTGCCCATTGCCCGGTTGTCTGCGCTCACGCACCCGTCGGTGAAATCGCAGGCCCGGCTGTTTTGCGCTGTTACGCGAAACAAGGGCGCGCCGTGTTCTGATCCCGGAACAGGTCTTGTCTGTCCCATGTGGATCTCATAGCCCGCGCCCTTGGTCTCATCCCAGAAAAAACGGGCCAGGGTGGTGGTTTTGGGGGCGGCCAGGACGGTTTCTACGGGCAAAAGACCAAGACCATGGGTGGAGCCGGGCTCGCCTTCAAGCCCCTCCGGGTCATTGACACTTTGTCCCAGCATCTGGTATCCGCCGCAGATGCCCAGCACATGCCCCCCGTTATGGTGATAGGCCCGGATGGCTTCCGTCCAGCCGGATTTGTGCAGCCATTGCAGATCCGCCCGGGTATTTTTGGTGCCCGGCAAAATAACCGCGCAAAAACGCGACAAATCCCGGGGTTGTTCCATGAAATGCACGGACAGGCCTTTTGCGGCATCCAGGGGATCAAAGTCCGTGAAATTCGAAATTCTGGGCAGCCGGACCACTGCCGCGGCCGGGCCGGTAATCGGTGCCGTGGCAGCAGGGGCGTCTTTTTCAATGGATACAGCGTCTTCGGCCTCGATCCGGATATGATTAAACCAGGGGATCACCCCGAAGGCGGGTTTTTGGGATTTTTGTTCAAGCCATATCAGACCGTCTGAAAACAGGTCCGGATCTCCCCGGAACCGGTTGATCACAAATCCGGCAATCCGGTCGGAAAAATGCCGGGGCAGGCACTGGAGGGTGCCGGTGATCTGGGCAAAAACCCCGCCCTTGTGAATGTCTGCCACCAGTACCACGGGTGCATCCGCGTATGAGGCCATGGGCAGGTTCACAAAGTCCCGGTCCATGAGGTTGACCTCGGCACATGAGCCGGCGCCCTCCATGATCACAACATCACACCGGGTTCGCAGCCGGTCAAGGGCTGCTGCGGCTGTTTTGAAAAGCGCGTTTTTTTCCCTGTAATACTGTGTCGCCTTCTGGTGGCCCGTGGCCTTTCCCATGACCACCACCTGGGAGCCATTGTCGCCTGCGGGCTTTAACAGCACCGGGTTCATGTCCACATGAGGCGCGGTTTTGGCCGCCTCTGCCTGTACGATCTGGGCCCGGCCCATTTCCAGGCCTTCCGGGGTGACCCCGGAGTTGTTGGACATGTTCTGGGCCTTAAAGGGCATCACCCGGAAGCCCCGGTTTGCAAGGACCCGGCACATGGCCGCGGCAAGTACGCTTTTTCCCACCTCAGAGCCGGTGCCCAAAAAGGCCAGGCAGGGGGCGGGTTTTGTTTTCTTTGTCATTTTTGAAGGCCTCGTAAAAAGTCGGTTTTCAGATGGCGCCGTAAAAAGTTCAAGATCAAGGCTTGCGCGATTTCGAAGAATGCAGCGTACTTATCCGTACGTGAAATTATGAGAAATCGCGCGTAACGCAGATATTGGACTTTTTACGGTGCCATCATTTCTGCCCTGCTGCATCAAATTGGAGTTGATATTTTGCGCCATACCCCCTGGGCGTGATCATGTGAGCCCCGGACACAAAGGTGTGGCTGTTTCCCACAAAAACTGTTGTCTGCATGCCCGCTTGCGCGCAGTCCAGGTCTGCCAGGGTGGTCAGGGCGATGTTTTGATCCTCCCGCATGGCCGAGGTGACAAGGCCCACAGGAGTGTTTTGGCTGCGGTGCTGCAAAAGGATCTGTTTGGCTGAATCGAGCTGCCAGTTGCGTTTTTTGCTCCTGGGATTGTAGAGCACGGTGACAAAGTCGGCCGCGCCTGCGGCATGCAGGCGCTTTTCAATCAGATCCCACGGGGTGAGCAGATCGCTTAAACTGATGGCGCAGAAATCATGCATCAACGGCGCTCCCAGAAGGGCCGCGCCCGCGCTTAAGGCCGGAATGCCAGGGACAACTTCTATGGACACCTGCCCGGGCTCTGTTCCCAAAGGCACCTGGTTTTGGATGCAGACTTCAAAGACCAGGCCGGCCATGGCGTATATGCCCGGATCACCGCTGCAGATCAGCGCACAGCTGCGGCCGGCCTGCACGGTTTCCACGGCCTGCTGCACCCGGTCCACCTCCCGGGTCATGCCCGTGGAAATGACCTGCTGATCTGTGATCAGGGGCTTTACCAGTTCCATGTAAGTGGTGTAGCCGCACAGCACCTGCACGCTTTCAATGACCTGTCTTGCCCGCAAAGACATGTGCTCCGGGCCGCCGGGCCCGATGCCTAGGATAAAAAGTCCAGGGCCGCCACTGCCACTGTGGTGTTTTTGGTCTTCTGTTTGGGCACCAGAATCTGCCCGGACCGGGCGGCTTTGATGGCTGCTGCTTCGCATACGCTCGTGATTCCCATGTGTTTTTCAACTGTTTCAGACGGTGTGGGCACGTTCTTGATTTCAGCAAGCCGGGCCCGGCTGTAGCCTGTCAGCGGGCGGGCAAAATGCTGCGCCATTTCCCGGAGCCCGGGTTCATGTGTTTTTTCGCAAATGGTGGCAAATTCCCGGATGGATTTCACTGACAGCCCATGGCGTGCAAATGCCGAGTACACGGCTTCACACAACTGCCCGGCGTCAGTGCCGCTGTTTAGTCCCACGCCCACGGCCAGAGACGCCGGACGCAGCACAAGCACGTTTTCCGGCAAATCAGGGCAATGATGATACACGTATATGCCCGGCTGGTTGCCAAAACCCGGAGTGGTGATTTCTTGGGTCCATTGGCCGAGCTCCTGGCCAAGCGTCTGGTAGGGATCATAGCGCAGGGGCTTTTGGCCGGAGATCATGGCCATGCTCACCGCCCGGACCGCCTCCGGGTTATCGGCATGCAGGCCGTGTTGTCTGGCCAGCAGATCCACTGCAGGCACGCCGGCGCGGTCCGTGGCCGTGGTGATTACCGGACACGCCCCGGTAATGTCGGCAATTTTTTTTGCCCAGGCGTTTGCCCCGCCCAGATGCCCGGAAACAAGACTGACGGCAAATCCGGCAGACTCGTCAATAGTGACAACAGCCGGATCAACATGCTTGGAATCCAGCAGGGGGGCGATCATGCGCACGGCAATGCCCGTGGCCATGACAAACACGTGGGCGTCATAGGACCGAAAGTGTTTTTCCACCGCACCGGCCAGGCTGTCAAAAAAAAGCGCGCCTTCAGGGCCGTCTGCGCTTTTGCCGGCGTGGACCGTAACGTTTTCAAGGCTGGCGGCAATGCGCTGTGCAATCCCGGCGCCTTTGGGGGTGACAATCCAAACCGCCACCGCCGGGTTTTGGTTATTTTGGTTCATGGCCCTTGCGGTATCCGTGGGTAAAGGTTTTGTCATAGAGCTTGGAGGCGGAAAAATCCCGGTTTTTCTGGGCCTCTAAGGCCGGGCCGGCAATGACAAGGGCCTGGCGGGAAATTTGGGCATCTTTCATGCTTTTTTCCAGGTCTCCGGCATTTGTCCACAGAACTTTTTCATCCTTGTGCGAGGCCCTGAAGACAACGGCCACAGGGGCATCCGGGCCGTAATTGGCTGCAAGCACATCCTGGAGCTTGTCTGCAAGACCGGCAGACAGGTACACGGCCATGCTGGTCTGATGGGCGGCCAGGGAGGCCAGGTTTTCCTTTTCCGGCACCGGGGTGCGGCCCTGCATGCGCGTTAAAATCAGGCTCTGGCTGACTTCCGGCAGGGTGTATTCCACTTTCAGGGCGGCTGCCGCGGCAAAGGCCGCCGTGACCCCGGGGATGATGCGGCAGGCAACACCCTTTTGTTCCAGAATCCGGAGCTGTTCGGCAATGGCCCCGTACAGGGACGGATCACCCGAATGCAGCCGCACCACCCGGTTGCCGTTGAAATGCGCCTGTGCCATTATATCCACGATTGCTTCCAGGTCCATTTTTGCGCTGTTTTCCAGGCGTGCATCTTTTCCGGTCCAGGCAAGCAGCGCATCCGGGACAAGTGATCCGGCATAGACCACCAGATCGGCTGTTTCCAGGGCGTGCTTTCCCTTGACGGTTATCAGTTCGGGATCACCCGGTCCGGCTCCCACAAACTGCACTGGGTATTGCGTCATTGTTTGTATTCCTTTTCTTGTGGCTTTATCCAATGATTACGGCAATATCTGAAAACTTCGCAGTAACTTCAAAAAAGTTGCTGTTCGTGTTTTGTTCTATAATTTTCGCATGATGCCGGCCCGGTGGCGGTTTGCTCCCTGCTGACCGCTTGCGCGCTCAATGCGACTCGCAAACCACCCCCGGGCCGGCAT
>NZ_JBSRLA010000012.1:0-70724 GCF_055149105.1 Desulfosalsimonas sp.
CGTAGATACAAGGAAGATGCAGACTCGCTATAGTCAACTATGCGAGGTTGCATCTGACGCAGTAGCTGCGGTAAAATTGGAAATCCCGGAGGGTTTCAGATTTTTAAAATATAACTTGGTGTTATCCTTTAAAATTAATTGCTTTTAAAAATCTGAAACGCTCAATTTCGGTATAACAAAACCCGGCGGATAAATCCATGCCACCATTGCCGGCGGCATTGGTGTTTTGTCCTTGTCTGCCGGGCTATTGCAGGCTATGGTAATAAAACCGGTTCATGCAAACAATTTGCCGGTCACTCACGGCAATTTTGATTTTGCAGAGGCGATCCGGCTTTTGCAAAACGGAGAAGATGGCTGGCTGACACCGGATTTCATGATCAACGGCTATATCGGCAACCTTGAACAATTTGCCCACTGCTGGGCGGCTGTGATACGAGACCTTGCGGAAAACAGCCACGCGCCGGTGGTATTTCACTGCACCGGCGGAAAGGACCGCACCGGAACCTGTGCGGCCCTGATTCTGCTGGCCCTGGGCGTGGCCGAGGAAACTGTGATTGACGATCACCAGTTGTCCAATATTTATATTGCAGAACTGCTTCCCCGGCTCTACCGGAGAATGGAGCGGGCCGGAATTGATCCGGACCGGCTGTTTCCGTACCTGACTGCGCCCCGGCAATGCATTGTGGGCGTGATTGATTACCTGACAGACACATACGGCACGGCAGTGGATTACCTGGTAGGCAAGGCCGGGCTGCGGCCGGCGGTCATTGATGCGATGCGCAGGAATCTGCTGGAGTAAAAACCTGCTTTTTATGCGTTTTCAATCATGGCCCGGGATTATTGAACCCGGCGGACTTCGACATCATCGATCCAGACGGTGCCGCTGGTGAGCACAAAATCCAGGTGGATCCGGCTGCTGTTTGCCGGCGCCGTGGCTTTCTGGGAGATTTGCACCCAGTCCGAAGTCCCCTGTAATTTGTTGATCAGATCCACCATCTTGCCGGGCCGTATCCGCTGGGGGCGAAAATTTAACCGGAAGGCCGGGGCCTCGTGGAAGCGGTTGTAATCCAGGTTTTGGGTCTTGATCCAGCAGGAGGCCTCATAGGTCGCTCCCGGGGTGATGGGTGCGGCCCCGGCTTCATCCAGGTATACGATGACCCGGCCGCCCGGCGGGGTAATGGCAACTTTCAAGGATAGCTGGCCGCTGTGTTTCTCCCTTGAATCCAGGTTTATTTCAGCCGTTGTGCTCCGGTTGATCGTTGTCTTCCAGCCATCGGGTTCTCCATTTTCCACCGGACCTTCAAAACCCCCGTTGTAAAGCATGTTTGCCCCGGCAGCGCTGCCGGCCGAGGAAATCAGGACAATTGCTATCCATGCCAGCGCGGTGGTGAGTTGTTTTTTCATGACCAACCTCTTGTGGTGAATTGTTGCAAGTATTGACAAGTTTTGTAATGGTGTTTTTAAACTGGATCAGTTTCATAATAACTCACTGTTTGTTTTCAATGCAAGAAAAAACCGTATACGCACAAGCGGGTTCCAGGGGACTTTCCTGATACCTGAACCGAGCGTTTCAAAATTTGAAACACTCGGTTTGGGGGATATATAAAAAGGGCTTGATGATTTGGAAGAATTTTGTTTTAGTACTTTGTTCAGGGGAAAAAAGTCATTTTGGTGTGTCGGGAAAAATTTTCACGAAGCAGACAGGGAGGAAAAGATGCGCACAAGGTTGCAATACGTTGGGTTAATTGTTTTGTCGATTCTGGTGGGAGGATTGTGTTTGCTCGGATGCGCCAAGGAGGAAAAACAGGCCAGTCTTGAGATTGTGGATTCTGAATTTTCAATCCGAAAAGACAGTGATATTTCCTATGTGATTGATGCCAGCGGCACCATTGCCAACACCGGTGATGTGGATGTCAAAAACGTGAAAGTCACCGGCATGTGCGAATCCTGCGGCGATCAGATCATTAACGCCACCTGGTTTGTCAGTGATGTGGACAAAATGCCCAATCAAATGGACGTGATCAATTATCTCGCGGCCGGTGCCCAGGAAGAATTTGAATTTGAGGAAGTGGCCTTTTACTCCGCCCAGAGCGGCTCTGAAGTCCCCGAAGGTCTTCCCGACGGGTTGAAAGTGGTGATTACATCCCATGAAATCGTGGAATAAATCAATTTTTCGGGGGGCAGGGAGCTTGCCCCCTTGTTTATCCTTTTGATTCCACCAGGCGGATGGCCACGGGCACGCCCAGATTTTCCCGGAGCCGGTTTTCAGACCGGCGCAGCAGCTGTTCCAGCTCCTTTATTTCATCGGAAAATATGGCATCGTTCATTTCCATGAGTACTTCCAGGACCTTGCGGCCCTGTTGATGCGCCACCCGATAGGAAATCCGCCGCGGATCCATCCCCATCATTTCTTTGAGATGAAATCCCGCCTGATTGCCGTGAACATTGACTCCGTCAATGTTCATGATATCGTCTGTGCGCTCTGAATCCCATTTCATGCGCACAAGCGTGCTGCCGCACGAACAGGGATCTTCCAGCAGCCGGGCACGGTCACCGGTTTTAAAACGGATCAGGGGAAAGGCCCGGGTGGTAAGGGTGGTGAGCACCAGTTCCCCGGTGCTGCCCGGCGAAAGCACCTCCCGGGTTTCCGGGTCAATGATTTCAGCCAGAAAATGATCCTCCTGGATATGGAGTCCGCCGTGTGCCTGGCATTCAAAGGCAATCGCCGGCCCGGGAATTTCGCTTAACCCGTAGTGCAGCCATGTGCGCACATGCAGCCGGGTTTCAATGCTGTTTCGAAACTCCGGATCAATGAACTCCCCGCACAAAACCAGGGTGTGCAGGGAAAGCGATGCCGGCCCGATACCTTTTTCCGCCGTGTAATCGGCAAGGTGACCGGCCATGGCCGGGGTGGTGATCAGCACTGTGGTTTTGTAGTCACGCAGCACCATGAGCTGTTTTTCCACTGAAAGCGGGGTGTTGGGAATCACGCTGGCCCCGATGGCTTCGGCGCCGTCCTTGTAATCCCGCCCCCAGTTGGCCAGGCCCGGATTCAGGGCAATCTGGAGGATATCATTGGCCCCGATGCCCGCCGTGCGAAGCGCCCGTCCCGGAATCCGCCGCCAGTGCTCCAGGTCCTGTGCTGTATAGCCGCTGACCGTGGGATTGCGGGTGGTGCCGGGTGCCGTGTGGATGCGCACAATGTCTCTTAAGGGCACGGCAAACAGATCGTAAGGATAATGTTCGCTGAAATCCGCCCGCTCCATAAAGGGCAGGCGGGCAATGTCGGCAAGGGCGGAGATGTCCGAGGGTTCCATGCCCAGTACGCCGAGTCGGTTGGCATGAAAGGGCACATGGCGGCAGGCCCGGTTTAACGTGCTTTGGAGCCGCTCTAACTGTACCTGTTGTTTTTCTTCGGTTGAGAGTTGAAAAAAGGGATTATCCGGCATCGTAAAAATCTCCATAATCCTTGCCCAGATAGGCGCGTTTGACATCCTTGTCCGCCATCAGTTCCCCGGCCCCGCCCTGGAGCACCACGGCTCCGGTTTCAAATACATACCCCCGGTCCGAGACTTCCAGGGCGGCCAGGGCGTTTTGTTCCACCAAAACGATGGTCAGGCCCCGGGAGCGCAGCAGGGAAATCACTTCCAGGATTTTTTCCACCACCATGGGTGCCAGTCCCATGGAGTGCTCATCGAGCAGCAGGAGTCTGGGCCGGGCCATCAGCGCCCTTCCAATGGCCAGCATTTGCTGTTCTCCGCCTGAAAGGGTGCCTGCCGGCTGCCGCTGCCGCTGCCGCAGAATGGGAAACAACTCCATGACCGATTCCAGGTCCTGTTGTATGGCTGCATGGGCCTTTTTTTTGTACATGGTATAGGCACCGAGTCTTAAATTGTCGAGCACGGAAAGTGGTGCAAAAATCTGCCGCCCCTCCGGCACCAGGCTGATGCCGGCGCGCACAATGGCGGGGGGGTCCAGGCCTTTTATGCTTTTTTTTTCAAAATCGATCTGCCCGCTCCAGTCGGTCAGCAGGCCGCACACGGCTGAAAGCAGCGTGGTTTTGCCCGCGCCGTTGGCACCGATCAGGCAGATGATTTCCCCGGGGTTTACCGACAGGCTCACGCCTTTGACCGCCATGATCCGGCCGTAGAAACATTTGAGATTGCGAATGCGCAGCATAAGGAAGTCGTCAATCGTTTGTCGGGTTTGCTTTTTTGCCCAGGTAGGCCGCCATGACCGCCTCGTCTTCCTGAACCGCCCTTGGAGTGCCTTCGGCGATTTTTCTGCCCTGGTCAAGCACCACGATCTGATCGGAAATGGACATGGTCAGGCTCATATCATGCTCCACCAGCAGAATCGTGATGCCCTGTTTGCGGATTTCTTTGATCAATTCTCCGAGATGGCCGGTTTCTGACATGTTTAATCCGGCTGCCGGCTCATCGAGCAGCAGCAGGTGCGGTTGTGCTGCCATGGCCCGGGCCACCTCCAGCATCCGCTGCCATCCAAAGGGCAGATCCCCGCTTTTGCGGCTTGCGTAGTCCTGGAGCCCCACAAATTTTAAAAGTTCCATGGCCTGATCCCGGGCACGGGCTTCCTCCTGCCGGGTGCGGGGCAGGCGCAGCATACTTTGGATCATGCCCGCCCGGGTCCGGGTATAGAGGCCCACCAGAATGTTTTCCATAGCGGTCATGCTTTCGAAAAGCTCCACATTCTGAAATGTGCGGGCAATGCCAAGGGAGACCCGCTGGTGGACTTCCAGATTTTCAATAGATTGGCCTGCAAAGCGTATGTCGCCGGCATCCGGGGCGAATATTCCCGTGATCACATTAAACAAAGTGGTCTTGCCCGCGCCGTTGGGGCCGATCAATCCGGTGATCGAAGCTTTTTCCAGGGCAAAGCCGATCCGGTCCAGGGCCTGGACGCCGCCAAAGGCCTTGTCCACGTCACGGATTTCCAGTATGGGGTCACTGCCGGTCATGGGTTTTGCGGTACCGTTCATAAATGTCCATCAGTCCCCGGGTCAGCCCCCGGGGCATGAAAATCATCACGACCATGAGGATCAGGCCGTATACCACCATCTCGAATTCCGAGAAGGCATGGAGCCATTCCGGCAAAAGGGTGAGAAGCGATGCGCCGAAAAGCGCTCCCCAGATGCTGGCCATCCCGCCGATGACCACCATGGTCACAATTTTGATTGAAGCCATGAAACCAAAGCTGCCCGGGCTGATGAAAAACACCAGGTGGGCGTAGAGAAACCCGGCCAGAGCCGCAATTCCCGCACTTAAAACAAATACCTGGAGCTTTAGGCGCCGGGTGTTGACGCCCACGGCGGCCGCAGCCTTTTCCCCGTCATGGATCGCACAAAGAGCCCGGCCCACCCGGGAGTCGATGATGCGCCGGCAAAGGAAGATCACTGCCAGCACCACCGCCCATACCAGAAAAAAGTAGGATTTGTTGGAGGCAAATTCCACCGGGCCGACCGTCAGAGGCGGAATCCCCACAAATCCGGACGCGCCCCCGGTTACACTGCTCCATTCCCGGAGCACAATATGGACAATCATGCCAAATCCCAGGGTTCCCATGCCCAGGTAATAGCCGGAGAGCCGAAGCGTGGGCATGCCAACGATCCAGGCGATCAACATGGCTGCACCAACAGCGGCCGGGAGGGCCAGCAGGGGCGGCACCTGGTAAGTGGTGCTCAGTATTGCGGTCACATACGCGCCAATGCCGTAAAAGGCCGCATGTCCCAGGGATATCTGGCCGGCATAGCCCATGAGCATGTTCAGGGAAAGGGCCAGCAGGGTGTTTAAGCCGATGAAAATCAGCAGCTGCAGATAATAGGCATTATCAATGCGCCATCCCAGAAAAGCGATGCCAAGGGCAAAGCCTGTATAGATTGCGGGCAGATATTTATCGTCCATGTTAAAACCGTTTGACCTCGGCCGTGCCCAAAATGCCCTGGGGCCGGACATAGAGTACCAGCAAAAGCAGCAAAAAGGCGGTTGCATCTTTAAATCCCGAGGAGACAAACCCAACGCCCATGGCCTCGAGGATCCCGAGCAGAAAGCCGCCTAAAATCGCCCCCCAGAGGCTGCCCAGGCCGCCGAGCATGGCCCCGCAGAACCCTTTTAGCCCAAGGATGGTGCCCATGTCGTAGCTTGACATGGTAATCGGTGCGATGCTGGCCCCGGCCACGGCCCCCAGGCCGGTGGACATGCCGAATGCCAGCAGCACCATCCATTTAAACGGGATTCCGACGATCCATGCCCCTTTTTTATTTACCGCACAGGCGGTCATGGCTTTTCCGGTAAGTGTTTTTTTGTAAAACAGGTGCAGGCCGGCGGCAAGCGCGGTGACAATCACAAGAATCCAGACGCTTTGGGCCAGCAGGCGGGCGCCTGCGATGTCAATGGGGGCAATGTCGAGAAACGGGGGCATGCTGTGGGCATCCTTTCCCCAGATAAGCATGCCCGTGCCCCGCAGAAAGATTGAGGCCCCCACGGTAATGATGATCAGCACAATGGGCTGGGGATGCCGTACCGGCCGGATGGCCAGTCGTTCAAAAAGCATCCCTGCCGCGGCGACCGCCGCCACGGTGACAAAAAATGCGGGTACCAGGGCGAGCCCCGCACCTGCTGTCAGGCTGACCATGCACAGGGCCCCGAGCATGACAAATTCCCCGTGGGCGAAATTAATCAGGTCCGTGGAACTGTAAAGCATGGAAAACCCCAGGGCAATCACCGCGTACACAGCCCCGTTGGTCATGCCTGAAAACAGGTATTGCAAAAGTTCCTGCATGGGCTTTTTCCCGGATTGGCGGGTTATTTCACAAGCTGCCACTTGCCGTCGGCAATGCGCACCATGACAAAAGCCGACGGGTCCAGGCCGTTGTGATCGGTTTGGCTGAAGGAAAATACCCCGCTGATGCCCACATGGCCTTTTATGTTTTCAAGGTTTTCACGGATTTTTTCCTTGTCTCCGCCGGTGCCTTCCATGGCACGGGCCAGCAGATAAACCGCATCATAGGCATATCCGCCGAATCCGGAAACCGTTTCGTCATACCTGGTTTCATAGGCGTCAATGTAATCGGTGAGCACCTGCTTCTGGGGGTCATCATCGGGCAGCAGATCGGCCACGAGGATCTTTCCGGTTGGCAGCAGTATGCCTTCGGCCGAATCTCCGGCCAGCTCGATGAATTTCGGGGATGCCACACCGTGGCTCTGGTAGAGGGGAATGTCAAGGCCGAGCTGTTCGGCGTTTTTGGCCACAACCGCCGGACCCGGATTGGTTCCCCAGCAGATGACGGCCCCGGGTTTTTCCTGACGGATTTTGGTGAGCTGGGAGGTCATGTCCGTATCCCCGGCACCGAAGCTTTCGCTGCGCACCACAGTGATGCCGAAATCCCCTGCCTGTTCTATTAACTGTTCCCTGCCGCTTTCACCAAATGAATTGGCCACAGTGAGAGTGCCGATTCTGTCAATGCCCTGTTTTTCTATGTGGGCATAGATGGAGGCCACGGCCTGGATGTCGCTCTGGGCGGTTTTAAAAACCCAGGGCTTTATGGGTTCGACGATTTTGTTGCCGGCCGCACAGCTGACAAAGGGAAGGTTGGCCCGCTCAACCATGGGAACTACGGCCAGTGTTGTGGGTGTTCTGCTGGGGCCCGCAATCGCCGTGACCCGGTCCTTGTTGATGAGTTTGCCGGCTGCCATCACGGCTTTTGACGGATCTCCCTCGGTATCATAGATAACGGCTTCCAGCATCCGGCCGTCAACGCCGCCTGCGGCATTGATTTCTTCAATGGCCAGTTCCATGGATTTTTTCTCGGGATCGCCGAGAAAGGACGCAGGTCCGGTAATTGAAAATATGCCGCCGATTTTCCATGTTTTCTCTCCGGATTCGGCCAGGGCCGGGAAAGCGGATGCAAAAACAACTGCAGTCAGCAGGGCTGCAGCCAGCAAAAGCGGGCTGTCTTTTCTGACAAAGCGCATGATCGGGCTCCTTTTCTGTGAAATGGTTTCGGGGCGTTTTCATTGCCGGTTACATGGTATAGAGTCTGGCGCCTTCCACAATGGCCACCCCGTTTTGGGAAAGTACGTCAATGGCCTGATCCGGCTGGTCAAACCGGAAGATCATCACGGCATTGTCCCCGCTCTGGCGGACAAAGGCATACATGTATTCCACGTTGATGCCGGCTCTGTAGAGCATTTCCAGGATGCTGTGAAGTCCGCCGGGCTGGTCTGCAACCTCCACGGCCACCACCTTGGTTTTGCGCACCGTGAATCCGGCATTCTTCAGAACCTGCTCGGCTTTGGCATTGTCATCGACAATCAGGCGCAGCACGCCGAAATCGGTTGTGTCGGCCACAGCCAGGGCCCGGATGTTGACCTGATTCTGCCAAAGAATCCCGGTCACCTCCGAGAGGCGGCCGGCTTTGTTTTCCAGGAAAATCGAAATCTGTTCGGCTTGCATGGATCTCTCCTTATTCTGCATTTGGGGTGGATGCTAAATCTTTCGTTTGTCAATGACCCTGGCGGCCTTGCCTTCGCTTCGGGCAATGCTCTTGGGCTCTGCGAGCTTGACATCCACGGATATGCCCAGCAGTTCCTTGATATCGTTTTCAATGCGCTGTTCAAAGCGCTGGAGTTCCTTGACCTCGTCGGAAAACATCTGCTGGCTGACTTCCACCCGGACCGTGACGGTATCCAGGTTGTCTTTGCGGTCCACTTCCATCTGGTAATGGGGCTCCACGCCATCGATTTCCATGAGCACGCTTTCGATCTGGGAGGGAAACACATTCACGCCCCGAATAATGAGCATGTCATCGGTTCTGCCGCTGATTTTGTCCATCCGGACCATGGTGCGCCCGCAAACGCACGGTTCGGGATTTAGGCTGGTGATGTCCCGGGTGCGGTAGCGGATGACCGGAAAGGCCTCCTTGGTGATGGATGTCAGCACCAGTTCGCCGGTTTCTCCGTAGGGCAGCACTTCTTCGGTGACCGGATCAATGATTTCGGCAATAAAATGATCTTCTGCGATGTGCAGGCCGTTTTTGGCCTCGTGGCATTCTATGGAAACCCCGGGACCGAGCACTTCGCTTAACCCGTAGATATCCACGGCCGAGAGATTGAGTTTTTCCTCGATTTCCTTTCGCATGTTCTCGGACCAGGGCTCAGCACCGAAAATGCCGAACTTAAAGCTCAGATCCTTAAATGATACCCCCATGTCCTCGGCCGCCTCGGCCAGGTGCAGGGAGTAAGAGGGGGTGGCCGTGAGAATGGTGGGGGCAAAGTCGCGCATGATCACTACCTGTCGCTTGGTGTTGCCACCGGATACCGGGATGACGGATGCTCCGAGCTTTTCCGCCCCGTAGTGCACGCCCAGCCCGCCTGTAAACAAACCGTATCCGTAGGCGTTGTGGATGATATCGCCCCGGGTGGCCCCGCCTGCGGAAAGCGCCCGGGCCATGAGTTCTGCCCAGGTGTTGATATCCCGGGAGGTGTAGCCCACAACCGTGGGTTTTCCCGTGGTGCCCGAGGAGGCGTGAATGCGCACCACGTTGTCCATGGGAACGGCAAACATGCCAAAGGGATAATTGTCCCGCAAATCCTGCTTAATGGTGAAAGGCAGCCGCTGAAGGTCTTCCATTCGCTGAATGTCACCGGGCTTCAGCCCGGCCTGGTCAAATTTTTTCCGGTAATGCGGAACTGTTGCATACACCCGGGAAACCGTTGCCTGCAGCCGCCGCAGCTGGATGGATTCCAGGGCTTCCCGGGGCATGGTTTCATACTCGATGTCGTATATCATCGTTGTCCTCCTTGTGCGTGGTGTGGTTCTTCATACAACCGCTGTCTGGCCCGGGTCGATGGGTTTGCCCATAAAAAAAGGCTGCGGGAAAACCCACAGCCTTTTGGCATGAAAAAAGGCCATGGGTTGCCTGTTTGCGTCTTCCCATGGCCTTGTTTGCGTATTTCGTTTGGCTTTTTTACTGCGCCGATCCATGGGAAGACTTTTTAAAGAAAAAAAAGTTCCCAAAACCGGCATGCTCAGATGCTTGTCTCATGCGTTGGCAGACCTTGTGAAATTTTGAAAAAATATGTGCTGAAAAAAACAGATACGCTACATTAAACAGCCCCGGCCGGATCTGTCAAGAAAAAAACCGTTACTGGTTTAATTTGCCCTTAAATTCAGGCTTGCGTTTTTCCAGAAATGCGCTGGTGCCCTCTTTTGCATCTTCGCTGGCCAGGCACAATGCAAAAGCGTTGATTTCAATTTCACAGCCGGTTTCCAGGTCCGTGTCCATGCCGTTTGCGATGGTCTGCTTGGTCGCCTGGACCGACACACGCCCCTTTCGGGCAATGGTTTTGGCGGTTTTCCCGGCGGTTTCCATGAGTTCGGAAGCCGGTACCACCCGGTTGACAATGCCTTTTTTCTCAGCCTCCTCAGCTGAGAGCATCATGCCCGTGAGAATCATCTCCCGGGCCAGGTTCCTGCCTACAATGCGGGCCAGGCGCTGGGTGCCGCCGAATCCCGGGATAATGCCCAGATTGATTTCCGGCTGTCCCACTTTGGCGTTGTCCGCGGCATAAATGAAATCGCAGGAAAGGGCCAGTTCCAGGCCGCCGCCCAATGCAAAACCGTTGACTACGGCTATAACGGCAATGGGCAGGGCTTCGATTTTGAACATGAGTTCGTGGCCGCGGGAGGCAAAATGCTTGGCGCTGACCGGGTTGAGTTTGGCCAGTTCGCTGATGTCAGCGCCGGCCACAAATGCTTTGTCCCCGGCGCCGGTGATCAGAAGCGCACGGATATCATCGTTTTCCGCGATTTCATCAACGGCTGCGTGCATTTCAGCGATCACCTGTGCGTTGAGTGCGTTTAAGGATTTGGGGCGGTTGATGGTGATGGTGGCGATGGCATCGGCAACATCGACCTCAATGGTTTCATATGACATGTCAGCCTCCATATGTAAGCGGGTTAAAGGGGGCGAAAGCAGAAAACACTTTCAAACCGGGCGGATCTTTGATAATAAAATAATGTTCATGCCCAAGGTTAAATAAATGAATTTGTTTTATTTGTCAAATGTGGCAGCCGGGCGCAACGCTGCCGGAAAAGAAAGCACCCTGGAGTCAAACAATGGATGATCAGGCGATTATAAAGGCATATAAGCGCTATGCCGGAAGTTATGACCGGATTTTTGGAAAAGTTTTTGAGCACGGCCGCCGGGCGCTTATCGGGAAAATGAATTTTACCCCGGGCCAGCGGATTCTGGAGGTGGGTGTGGGTACCGGGCTTTCTCTGCCCCTTTATCCGCCGGATGTATCGGTTGTGGGAATCGACATTTCACCGCACATGCTGTGGCAGGCCCGAAACTATACAAACGGCGGTGCCCCCGGCACCTGCAGTCTTTCTCTGATGGACGCCCAGTGCATGAGTTTTGCCGATAACAGCTTTGACCAGGTTGCTGTCATGTACGTGGTCACCGTGGTGCCCGAACCGGAGAAGATGATGGAGGAAATCCGGCGGGTGTGCAAGCCCGGAGGGGATATTTTCGTGGTCAATCATTTCAGCAACCATCATTTGGTGCCCAGGATGGTGGAAACGGTTATGGTTCCCTTCAAAGGCCTGCTGGGGTTCAGTCCTCGCTTTTCGATGGAGGCGTTTCTTGAGAAAAATCCCCTTGATGTGGTGGAGACCTGCCCGGTCAATCTTCTGGGGTACTGGACCCTGATCCACGCGCGAAATGTTTGCTGAAAAAATAAAGGGGATGCTGGGGCTGGCGCGCCTGGCAGGATTCGAACCTGCGGCCTACGGATTAGAAGTCCGTTGCTCTATCCGACTGAGCTACAGGCGCGCATGTCTTGGATCTTTTTTGTTTTTTGAACTGTTTTGACCAAACAGACAGCCTGAGATCCGGAAATTTTTTTCTTTACCATTGGACAGCAGTTTTGTCCATTATAAAAAGACAATTTCTAGTGTGATTTTTACGCCGGTTGCAGTTATTATTGCATTGACAGGGTCCGGATCAAAAAAACGACGATGCGTTAACAAGGATAAAATCGTAAAAAGCTTCTAAATAACTTTGTTCAAGGTGCAAGGTTCAAAGTTCAAAGTGCAAAAAAATAAAATCAAAGCTTTTAAGCATGCGGCAAAAAGTTATTTGCAGTGTTCGGTCCCGGGCTGCGGCCCTGGGGAAATACTTCCAAGGAAGTCCAAGGGCGGGGTCGGCTTTTGAAGCGACATTGAGCGTTTTTGCGTGAAAATTTCAAACTGTTTGAGCAAGGTAGAGCGGATTTGTCAATTTTAAGCAAAGGCATTTGATCAATCCGCAAAAACGGTCAGGAGCGAAAAAGCCGACGCCGACCGCAGGGCTTCCTTCCTTACAAACAGCGGACGCGGTATAAAAAGCTTTTTACGAAACCATCAAGTAAGGTTATGAGCAGGCAGATGCCAACTGATAATACTGAAAAACCCGAAAATGCCGAGGCCCCCGGCAATGGTGGGAGCCACAGCGATTCGGCAGCAACGCGGAATTTGAAAAAGGCAGTAACTCTGCCCGAAGAAAAGGGCCAGCTTGTCCCCTATGATCCGCTCCAGCGGTATCTTTCCGAAATCAGCCGCTACCCCTTGCTCACCCGTGATCAAGAGGTTGAACTGGGTCGGCGGCTGCAGGAGGAAGGGGATCCGGATGCGGCTTATATACTGGCCACATCCAATCTTCGGCTGGTGGTCAAGATTGCCATGGAGTTTCAGCGCACCTGGATGCAGAATCTGATGGACTTGATCCAGGAGGGCAATATCGGCCTGATGCATGCGGTGCAGAAGTTTGATCCCTACAAGAACGTCAAGTTTTCCTATTACGCAGCTTTCTGGATCAAGGCCTATATTCTGAAATTCATCATGGACAACTGGCGCCTGGTCAAGATCGGCACCACCCAGGGTCAGCGCAAGCTGTTTTTTAAGCTCAAAAAGGAAAAACAGAAACTTGTGGAACAGGGTTTTGCCCCGGAGACAAAGCTGCTTTCCAGCCGCCTGGGCGTCTCCGAGCAGGAAGTGCGGGACATGGATCTGCGCCTCGACGGCTGGGACGTGTCTTTGGATGAGCCCTTAAAGGATGACTCGGACACTGAACGGGGCGATTTTTTCAGTTCAGATACCGAGTCCATTGAATCCCAGGTGGCCCGCAAGGAAGTTGAATCCCTGCTGCGCGAAAAGCTCGGGGATTTTAAAAAGCAGCTCTCAGACCGGGAGCTGGATATTTTTCAGCGGCGCATATTCACCGATACCCCCGATACCCTTCAGGACATCGGGGACAAATATCAGATCTCCCGGGAGCGGGTGCGGCAGCTGGAAAAAAATATTGTCAAGAAAATGCGGGTCTTTTTCGAAAAGGAGATTCCGGACTTCGCTGCTTATGAACATCCCGAGGAAAACGAGTAACATCATGGGGCTTTCAGGAACCATAAAAAGTGAAGAGCCCATGAATTCAAGCCCGTGGCCACGCCTCGGGATCCGCATGTTTGCCCTGTTCGGAGGGTTAATGGTCATGGCTGCCCTCATGGCCGGGTGCGCGGGCAGGGATCGCACCGGGCCTTCGGTCCCGGCTGCACAACCCCCTCCTGACATCATTTCGCCCGCTGCCGGGCAGCAGCGGCCGGTCAGCCATTATTATGATTTTTTACGGGCGCAGCTGGCTGCCCGTTCCGGCCGGTTGGAAGAGGCTGTGGCCTTTATGAAAGACGCTGTTGACAAGGTTCCGGATCAGGTGGTTGTCAAAAAAGAGCTGGCCATGCTCTACATCAAGCAGGGCCGGAAGGATAAAGCCCTGGAAGTGATCAAGGAGGCCCTGGGTCAGGACCCGGACAACACAGAGTCCCTGATCGTTGCCGGTTCCCTCTGGCAAAGTGCCGGAGAGCTGGATGCAGCCCGGCAGGCTTATGAAAAGGTCGTCGACAATGCCCCGGAACGGGAAAATATTGCCCTGATTCTGGCCCGGCTTTATCTGCAGCAGGAGCAGTTCAACCGGGCCGCAGAATTGATGAGGGATTTTGTAAAGCGATTTCCTGGAAATTATATGGGGTTTTATTACCTGGGCCAGGCTTTAAACGAGCTGGGCCGGCTCGGGGATGCCGCAGACGCTTATCAGCGGAGCCTGTCCATTGAGCCGGATTTAATTGAGCCGCGTGCCGCACTCATTGATATTTACAGGCACCAGGGCAGAGACGACAAGGCGGTTTCCCAGTACCAGGCCATCCTTGAACGCGATCCGCGCAATGCGGTCGCCGCCCTTGAACTCGGGGTTTTTTACAAAAAACAGGGCCGGATGGATAAGGCCCGGGCAATCTGGGAGGATCTCGCGGGACGTGCCGGGCCGGATTCAGATGTGATCAAGGCCGCTACCGGGATGCTGGGCCGGCAGCGATACGATGATGCCATAATCGCCCTGTCCGGCGTTTTGCAACATGATTCGCAGAATTCCGCTCTGCATTATCTGGCCGGCGCAGCCCTTTACCTCTCCGACAAAACAGGTCCTGCAATGGACCATTTTCAGCAGGTGGCGTCTGACAGCGATTTCTACATTGATGCCATGATCCATCAGGCCATTATTTACAACCGGGAGTCCAAAACCGGACAAGCTGTCCGGCTGCTTGAAGCCGCCATGGAAAAAAGCGACAGATCCGGAAAGGCAGCTCTGATTCCCTATCTGAGTGCATTTTATCAGGAACAGGAGCATTATCGGCAGGCTGAATCGCTTTTGCAGCAGGGGCTTTCCATTAATCCCGGAAGCACTGAATTGCTCTATGAACTCGGGGTTCTCTACGAAAAGATGGGCGATGTTCAGGCTGCAATTGAAAAAATGAAACAAGTCATCGAAAAGGACCCGGAAAACGCAGACGCCCTGAACTATCTCGGATACACTTATGCCGATCAAAACATCCGTCTCGAGGAGGCCGAGTCTTTGATCCGCCGGGCCCTGGAGCTGGAGCCGGAAAGCGGCCACATCCTGGATTCCATGGGATGGGTGCATTACCGGCAGGGCGATTATCAAAAGGCCCGTAAGTACCTGGAAAAAGCGGTTGAAAAAATCGGCGATGATCCCATTATTTTTGAGCATCTGGGCGATGTCTACCGCAAAACCGATCAGCCCGGACAAGCCCTGCAATATTATAAAAAGGCCCTGGAAAACGGCGCTGATGATGCGGATGCCGTAAAGGAAAAAATGGATGCACTACGGCAGGAGGTGTCGCCTTGAAGGCTCGCCTGATTGTGTTGTTTTTGATTCTGCTCACAGCGGCCTGCGCTTCTGTGGAAAAACCGCCGCCGTCTGCCGTTTCCCGGATGGAGGCGGGTAAAGCCGAATCCCTTCTTGCCCGCATCCAGGAAGCAAACAAGACAATGTCCCCCTATAAGGCCATCGGTCGTATCGGAGTCGACGATGACAGTGGTTCATGGTCTGTTCGTGCGGCGTGGCTTGGCGCGCCGGGGGGGCGTTTCCGGGTGGAAGCCATGGGCCTTGCCGGCCAGCCCTTTGTCAAGGTTATCTGCGGTCCGGACCTTTGCTCCTTTCACTTTTCGGAAGGCGGGGAGGTGCGGCGCAGGGATACCGGCCGGCGAAGTCTGGGACGGCTTGCCGGGGTGGATATTGATGTGGATGATCTTGCACTGCTGCTCGGCGGCGGGGTGCCCATAGCGGATCATGATAGTGTTGCCGCCTATCAAATGCTTGGCGGCGGTTCCATGCTGGTGCTCAAAAAACGGTTTTCCGGAACCGTACAGCGCATCCGGTTTTCCAGCAAACCCATCAGTGTCCGGGAAGTGGAAATGTTTACCTGGCAGGGGGCTGTCTATCGGGCGCAGATCCTTGAGGTGCGCTCTGCAGATGGACGAAATATGCCTTTTGAACTTCAGATCTCGGATCCGGAGGGTCATCGTCTGTCGGTGAGCGTGGAGCGCTGCTGGGCCGATGCAGCCGTACCGGCCCGGGCCTTTTCCCCGGAACTGCCCGGCAATACGGATGCAGCGCCTTGAAGCACGAAAGTGTTCGATCCACGGCTTGTCCGTCAAAGGCCGTCTGCCTTGAACTGCACCTGCGGTCCTGTTCCAACGTGACCTGCCTGGGGGTGCGGCCCAATTTTTCCGATTATCCTCCAAATGAGGCGGAATTGATCCGGGATGCCCCGAAAATATATTACCCTTCCACTTTTTATGCCGATTTGCTGGCAGCTGCCGGAAAACCGATTTTCCCGAGCATGCATACTTACCGGTTTGTTCAGGACAAGATCAAGCAAAGCGCCCTGTTTGAAATCCTTGATCTGCCCAGGCCCAGAACCCGCACCTTTTACGGCAGGCGCCTGCCGGAAAAGATTCTGTCGCATTTCCGGTTTCCCTTTGTGGGCAAAATTGCCCGGGGTTCGGCCCTGGGCCGGGGCGTGTTTCTGATTGCCGGCCGCGATGACCTGGATGCTTACTGCGAGCTGACCCATATCGCTTATATCCAGGAATATCTGCCCATTGACCGGGATATCCGGGTGGTGGTCATCGGCGATAAAATTGCCCATGCCTACTGGCGCATTGCCGCACAGGGCGAATTTCGGACCAATCTGGGCTGCGGCGGCAAAATCAGCCTGGATCCCGTGCCTGAATCCGCCCTTGATCTGGCTTTGCATGCAGCCCGCAGCTGCGGGTGGGATGATGTGGGCATTGATATTTGCATGGCAGACGACCGATTATATATTCTTGAAGCCAACATGAAATACGGCAAAGCCGGCTTTACCGCAGCCGGCATGGATTATTACAGGATCATGGAGGAAAAGATCGCCAATGCAGAGATCTGAACTTCCCGCCCTTCAGAAGTTGACAGCGATACTCGACGACCGGGAGCAGCAAAGCCTTTCACCCGGGGCGGCCAAAAGTGCCCGGGGGGTTCGCAGACGTCCGGAAAAGCGTTTGGAAACCGATTACCGGCAGCCCTTTGCCGTGGATGTGGACCGTATCCTGCATTCTTTGGCCTACAGCCGGTATATTGATAAAACCCAGGTGTTTTACCTCATCCGCAATGATCATATCACACACCGCATGCTCCATGTGCAGCTGGTTTCCAGGGTGGCCCGGACCATCGGCCGGTTTTTGGGATTAAACGAGGATTTGGTCGAGGCCGTTGCCATTGGCCATGATATCGGTCATCCGCCCTTTGGCCATGACGGTGAGCGGTTTCTTTCAAACCTGTGCCGGGCCGCTGGCATCGGCCAGTATCATCACAATGTGCAAAGTGTTCAGTTTCTGGAAAAAGTCGAGCGAAAGGGCCGGGGCTGGAATCTCTGCCTCCAGACGTTAGACGGCATTCTGTGCCATGACGGTGAGGTCCACAACCGTCACCTGGCGCCTGTGCAGGGCAAAACCTTTGAAGACCATCAGGCCGAACTCGCTGAAAAAAAATCCGGCCGGCCAATTGAGCTGGTACCCATGACCCTGGAGGGATGCGTGGTGCGTTTTTCCGACACCATCAGCTATATCGGCAGAGACATTGAAGACGCCATCCGTCTGGGCCTGATCCGGCGCACGGACCTGCCGGAGAACTGCGTGCAGCACCTGGGCGATACCAACGGCACCATTGTCTATACCCTTGTTACGGATGTGATCCGCACCAGCTACGAGCAGGACGCCGTGGCTTTCAGCCCGGAGATCTCCGGGGCTCTGCGGCGGCTGAAGCAGTTTAACTACGAGGCGATTTATTCAAATCCGGCCATCAAGCAGGACACACCCAAAATTGAGAATTTGTTTGACCATCTGTTTGAGCGGTTTTTCAATGATATTGAAGCCGGCAATAAACAATCTCCTGTTTACCGCAATTTTATTGCCGGTATGGCCGAAGATTACATGTCAGCGCACTGCCCTGCTGAAATTGTCCGGGATTTTATCGCCGGGATGACGGATCAGTATTTTTTAAACCTGGCCCCGGAGCGCATGCGCCCGCAGATCCGCACCTGGTAATCCGGGTCTTTCGCGCCCGGCCGGTGCTGAAAAAACGGTTGAGTTTTTCCGGCAAACGTTTCAATATAATAGTTTCATATAAACATTGGACAAATTGCAGTTGCAGCCGGCACTGTTTTTTGTTGTGCCCTAAGACCCGGAGCCTTGTTGGAGGATATGCCCATGAAAAAGCTCAAGTATGCTTTCTGGCTGCTGATTGTGGTATTGGCGGCGGTTGTGGTGTTTCAGAACAAAGGGTTTTTCATCGTGGAGCGCAGTTTTAAGCTCAATTTGTATTTTTTCAAATACGCCTCGCCTGAACTGCCCACGGCCTTATATTACTTTGCGGTGTTTCTCATCGGATTTCTTCTGTGTTATTTTTTTAGCCTGTCGGCAAAATTCAGGACCCGCAAGACCGTCCGGCAGCTCAATGAGCAGCTTGCCGCCAAGGACCGCAGGATTTCCGAGCTTGACTCAGAGCTGGCGGCTGCAGGCAAGGCACAACAGGCCCCGGCTATGCCTGCCGGCCCCAAGGACGCGGCTGATCCCCAGTCGGAGCCTTCTGCTGAGCCCGAAAAGTAAAAAATCCGGTTTTTCAATGAGATCCGGGATGGAATGGATCGGAGATGAGTTTTTATGACCGGCCGGCAAACCAGCGAAGCCCAAATGACGCCCATGATGCGCCAGTACCTGGAGATCAAGGAGCAGTACTCCGATTATCTGCTGTTTTACCGGATGGGCGATTTCTACGAGATGTTCTTCGATGATGCCCATACAGCCGCCCGTGAATTGGAAATCACCCTGACATCCAGAAACAAAAACGAAAAAAAACCGGTGCCCATGTGCGGAGTGCCGGTCAAGGCCGCTGAGATTTATCTGGGGCGCCTGATTGAAAAAGGCCACAAGGTGGCCATCTGCGAACAGACCGAGGATCCGGCCGCGGCAAAGGGGCTGGTCAAACGGGAAGTGGTGCGTGTGGTCACTCCCGGAATGGTATTAAACAGCGATCTGCTCGATGCCCGCACAAACAACTTTATTGTTTCCATCCTCGGCCGGGCATCCCGGTGGGGGCTGTCCTGCCTGGATCTTTCCACAGGGGCCTTCCGGGTTACGGAAAGCAACGATGTGCACGCGCTGCTCGAAGAAATCAGGCGCATCGCCCCCAGTGAACTCCTGATGCCAGCAGCCGCCCGGACCGCTGATGATTATGAAATCTTTCGCACCTCATTTGAGCAGTCCGCGATTACCTGGATGGATGACGGGGCCTGTGAGCACAAACCGGCGCGTCAGCGCCTGATCCGTCAGTTCCAGACCCGAAGCCTGGAGGGCTTTGGCTGTGAAGGCCTGCAGGCCGGAATTGGGGCTGCCGGCGCCCTGCTGTTTTATGTCCAGGAGACCCAGAAGCAGCAGATCGCCCATTTGTCGGGCCTTGAAACCTATTTTCTGGACCAGTACCTGCAGATCGATGATATTTCCTGCCGCAATCTTGAGTTGCTGGCCAATTTGCGAGACGGCACCCGAAAGGCCACTTTGCTTTCGGTGCTGGATTTTACCATCACGGCCATGGGCGGCCGGCTGATCAAGCACTGGATCCGATATCCCCTTCTGGGGGCTGGTGACATGGCGGCCCGGCACGATGCCGTGGATCAGCTGGCGGAATGCGGCATGGAGCGAAAGGCCATTCGCGCGTCCCTGAAATCCGTGGCGGACCTTGAGCGGCTGGGAAGCAAAATCGTCATGGGCCAGGCCAATGCAAGGGATCTTGTGGCCCTGCGGCGCTCCATTGAGGCCTTGCCGGAGATCCACGGGCACCTGGCCGGATTCAGCACGGATCTTTTGTGCCCGGATCCGTCAATTCTGCCGGAGTTGACCGGTCTGGGTCAAACCATTGCCGCCGCGGTGGTTGATGACCCGCCGCCCGTGGTCAATGAAGGCGGCATGATCCGCACCGGCTATGACGACAGTCTTGATGAGCTTATTGCCATTGCCAGAGACGGCAAATCGTTTCTGGCCGAGCTTGAGGCCCGGGAAAAACAGGAAACCGGTATCCAGACCCTCAAGGTCCGCTACAACAAGGTTTTTGGTTATTATATCGAGGTGTCCAAAAGCCAGGCGGATGCCGTGCCCGCCCATTATGTGCGCAAGCAGACCCTGGTCAACGCCGAACGCTATATCACCGATGAGTTAAAATCCTTTGAGGCAAAGGTTCTCGGCGCCCAGGAGCAGCGTGCGTCGCTGGAATATGAAATTTTCTGCAAACTTCGCGATGCGGTGGCGCAAACCCATAAGGCCGTGGCCGCAGCCGGTGCATTCGTGGCCCAAATCGACGTGCTAACCGGCCTGGCCGAGGCCGCGGTGCAGAACCAATATGTCCGCCCCGCCGTCAACGAGCAGGGTGTCATCGATATTGCCGAAGGCCGCCATCCGGTGGTGGAAAAACTCGTTGAGGCAGAACGGTTTGTTCCCAACAGCCTGCGGATGGATAACCGGGAAAATCAGGTGCTGATCATTACAGGGCCGAACATGGCCGGTAAATCCACGGTGCTGCGCCAGGCCGCCCTGATTGTGCTCATGGCGCAGATGGGCTCTTTTGTGCCTGCAGACCGGGCCGATATTGCTGTCACGGACCGGATTTTTACCCGTGTGGGGGCTCTGGACAATCTGTCCCAGGGGCAGAGTACGTTTATGGTGGAAATGGAGGAAACCGCCAACATCATGAACAATGCCACTTCCCGCAGCCTGGTGATCATGGATGAAATCGGCCGGGGCACGTCCACCTTTGACGGCCTGAGCATTGCGTGGGCTGTGGCCGAATATCTCCATGACCTGGATGACACAGGGGTGAAGTCCATGTTTGCCACCCATTATCACGAACTCACGGAGCTGCACCGCGTCCGCAGGCGGGTAAAGAATTACAATATCGCGGTGCGTGAAATCAACGACGAGATTATTTTCCTTCACCAGCTGGCTGAAGGCGGCACCAACCGCAGCTATGGAATTGAAGTGGCACGCCTTGCGGGGATGCCGGAAAAAGTTGTTGAGCGTGCCAAAAAAGTATTGGAGAATGTGGAAAAACAGGGTCATGTCCTGGGTCGGGAGGCAGCTGCGCCGGCGCGGCGCACCCGGGTTCAGCAGAGATTTGTACAACTGCCCTTGTTTCAGGGCCCCGAGCAGGACGTGCTCGATAAGCTCAGGCAGGCCGAGGTGGAATACATGAGCCCCATGGACGCCATGAACCTGCTTTACCAACTGCGGCAGAAACTTCTGGGCCAATCCGCAAGCCGGTCCGGGAATTCTGACGTCGGCAATTCGTAAGCCGGAGATTTTGGCCATTAAACAACAAAGCAGCTGCATGAAAAACAGACGACTGATTCATATTCTCTTTATTTGTCTGATTTGCGTATTAGGGTCGTGCGTATCCACGGGAGCCGCGCCAAATCAGCTCTATTTTGAGGCCGAGTCCTGCTACCGGCAGCTGCAGAAGCACCCGGAACGGCAAAAATACCGCAGCTATTGGTTAAAGTGCATTGAGCGCTTCGATGCTGTCTGTGAGCGGGATCCGGACGGTCCCTGGGCTGCGGCCGGGTTGTATAAGGCCGCAAGCCTGTATCGGGAGCTTTACAGACACTCCTACCGGTCTGCAGACCTCAAGGCTGCGGCTTCCCGTTTTCAACAGGTGATCCGAAAATATCCTGAAAGCGCTTACAGGCAAAAAGCCCGGGCGGCTTTAAAAGACATCGGAGATGCGTTCAAAGCCGATGAAAAGGCGGCAAAAAAGGCCTATTTTGAAGCCGAGTCCTGCTACCGGCAGCTGCAGCAGCACCCGGAGCGGCAGAAATACCGCAGCTACTGGATGAAATGCATTGAGCGCTTCGAAGCCGTCCATCAACGGGATCCGGAAGGGCCCTGGGCGGCGGCCGGGTTGTTTATGACCGCACAGCTCTATCAGCAACTGTATTCTCATTCCCGCAGTCCCGCTGATGAGCAAAAAGCCCGGTCCCTGTTTAAAAAAGTGGCCGGGCAGTATCCGTCGAGCGCCTACAGCCGGCGTGCGCGCAAAGCACTTGACGCGTCTGCGACAAGTGCGCATACCCCCGTGAATCTTGCCGGAGAAGATACTGCGTCCGGGGAAGTCACCACGAATCATTCAGACAGCAGCAATGCGCCCGCACCGGGAGAGGCGGTTACGGTTACCGGAATCCGTTACTGGTCCAACCCGGAATATACCAGAGTGGTCATTGATGCCAACCAGGCCACTGATTTTAAGCACAACCTGTTGAAAAAAGATCCCTCCATCAACCAGATGAATCAACGGCTGTATGTGGATCTGGACAACACCCGTCTGGCCAACCATATCCAGGAGCAGATTGCCATCAACGACACCCTGCTCAAGGACGTGCGCGCAGGCCAGTACCGGTCTGATACAGTCCGTGTGGTTGTGGATATCAAGTCTTTTGAAGATTACAATGTGTTTTCTTTGAAAAATCCTTTCAGAATTGTCATTGATGTAAGGGGCCGGGCAGCTGCAGAGAAGCAGGCCGATTCCTCTGATCCCGAAATATCCCGGGATCAGAAAGCTTCGATTGCCCGGCAGCTCGCCCTGGGCGTGCGGCGGATTGTCATTGATGCCGGCCACGGGGGCAAGGACTACGGGGCGCCGGGTTATTTAAAAGGGGTGCATGAAAAAAACGTGGTACTGGAAATTTCAAAAAAACTTGCCGCCAGGCTTCGCGAGGAACTGGGCTGTGAAGTGCTGCTGACACGGGACAGGGATGTGTATCTGACCCTGGAGGAGCGCACTGCCATTGCCAATACCAAAAAAGCGGACCTGTTTATTTCCATTCATGCCAATGCCGCCAGAAACCGGAATGCATACGGCATCGAGACTTATTTTCTGAACCTGACAACCGATGAGGACTCCATTGCTGTGGCCGCCCGGGAAAATGCCACATCCGAGAAAAATATCAGCGAGCTGCAGACGATTCTTGATGATTTGATGCGCAATGCCAAGATCAATGAGTCCAGCCGGCTGGCCACCTATGTGCACAAAGACCTGATCGGCCATCTGGACGGCCGTTACAGCCGGATTCATGATAAGGGTGTCAAGCAGGCACCGTTTTATGTTCTTCTGGGCGCCCAGATGCCCTCGATTTTGATTGAAACCTCTTTTATCAGCAATAAACGGGAGTGTCAGCGTCTCACCAATTCGAATTACCAAAAGCATTTATGCGACGGCATTGTCAAGGGTGTCCGCCGATATATCCGGGATACCCGGCCCACGGCATTCCTGGGATCCGGAGGCGACGGCGCTGAAGCCAATTAAGAAATCAGTCCATGAACAAACATCACTGACAAGGAAGCAGGAGAATCATGACCCAACAAAGGCCAATTGAAGCCATTTCTGTACTCGACGGCAGATATGCCCGCCATGCCGGCCCGCTCAGGGAGATATTTTCCGAATACGGCCTGATCCGCTACCGGCTTTACGTGGAATTGCAGTGGCTCAAATTTCTGCTCAGGGATCTGGGCATGGCGGAAGCCGATGATGCGGCACTGAAAAAAATCGATGTCATATATGAAAATTTTGACGTGGATGGCGCCGAAGCGGTCAAGGCCATTGAAAAAGAAACCAATCATGATGTCAAGGCCGTGGAGTATTATATCAAGGAAAAGCTCACGGCCGCCGGCCTGGCCCATATCAAGGAATGGGTGCATTTTGCCTGCACCTCCGATGATATCAACAATACCTCTTACGCTTTGATGATCCGCAGCGGCCGGGAGCAGATCGTCGGGCGGCTCAGGGAGATCCTGGCGAAAATCGAGGATCTGGCCCGTGAGTACAAAAGCATTCCCATGATGGCGCGAACCCATGGCCAGCCGGCAACGCCCACCACTGTCGGTAAAGAGATGGTCAATTTCGCCTGGCGCCTGCGCCATGAACTGCGATGCCTTTCGGACCTGCCCATTCAGGCCAAGCTAAACGGAGCCAGCGGCAATTACAATGCCCATCACTTCGTGTTTCCGGAAATTGACTGGATGGCCGCCTCCACCCGGTTTATGGAGCAGCACCTGGAGATTTCGCCTGTGATGTACACCACCCAGGTCAACCCCAACAATTACATGGCCGCCATTCTTCATGCCATGATACGGATTTCCGCGGTTCTCACGGACCTGGACCGGGATATGTGGGGCTATATTTCCCTGGGCTATTTCAAGCAAAAGCTCAAAGAGGGGGAAGTGGGGTCATCGACCATGCCGCATAAAGTCAATCCCATTGATTTTGAAAACAGCGAGGGAAATCTGGGGCTGGCTGTTTCCATGATGGAGCACATGGCGGTCAAGCTGATGATTTCCAGATTCCAGCGGGATTTGAGCGACAGCACGGTGCTTCGCAATTTGGGGGTGGTGTTTGGCTACATGATGGTGGCCCTGGCCTCCACATACAAGGGCCTTGACCGGGTTGAAGCCAATGAGCCGGTGATTGCAGCCGACCTGGAAGCCAACCAGGAATTGCTGGCCGAACCCGTGCAGTCGGTCATGCGGGTTTACGGAGAAAGCCGGCCCTATGAAAAGTTAAAGGCATTGACCCGGGGCAAGCGGATCACCCGGGAGGATCTGGCCGATTTTGTCGACGGTCTGGAGTCCATTCCCGAGGCTGTGCGCCGGGATTTAAAAGATCTTCACCCGTCTGAATATACGGGACTGGCAGAAGCCCTGGTGGAGCGATATTTCAGGGAAAAGGGGCAATAGCGGAAACGCCTGCTCCATGATGCCGCAAATGATTTCCTTTCCTGCTTGCATTCGGAACTGAGAATATGTTAGTTATTCTCAAACAGAAATCCACCGGGATCAGGATAAAAGACCGTATAGAATCAATGGGCATTTTGCCATTGATTCGGGTAAATCATTGTTATATAAGAAAAGAGTTTGTGCAAACAAACAGCGCACCGGACAAATTGCGGGTATAAGCGAATTTCCGGCATTGGGGGGAAGGGTGCATATCAATTTGGAATGCAAGGGGTAACCGTAAATGGATTTTACAATCGATTTCACCAAGGAACAGATCGAATCCATTGAAGATGTGCTGCAGCAGGAGTTGATCGATCTGGGGGTGCAGAGTGTCATCCTGATGGATTTGGCCGGCAATGTGATTGTCAATCTTGACAACGGGCATGCCAATCACGACGTGTTTTCCCTGGCTGCACTGGCGGCGGGCAATTACGGGGCGGTCAGCGCCATGGCCAACATCATCGGGGAGCAGGAATTTTCCCTGCTGTTTCACAAGGGGGAAAAAGAAAGCATCCATTTCAGCAAAGTGGTGGAGGATTTGCTGCTTTTGACCATTTTCAACCGGGATGTTTCTCTGGGATTTCTGCGATTGAAAGTAGCCGAGGCCATCAAGCGCATTCAGACGTTGATCTAATGCAGTTGCAGGTCCTGTGAACGCGCATATTCGGAAAATAAAATGGCAGTGGAGAAAACCTAAAGGGTTGCGGAGGAAGGTGATTTGGCGTTAATCAATCCGAAAAAGCGGGAGGTCCAGGTCAAGATCGTTTACTACGGCCCGGGCCGCGGCGGCAAGACCACGAACCTCGAATATATCAATCGCAAATTCAAGAAACGGATTTTAAATGAGATGGTCACGGTGAAAACTTACGGCGACCGGACCCTGTTTTTTGACTTTCTCCCATTTGACATCGGCGAAATCAAGGGACACAGCATTAAGATCCAGCTCTACACAGTTCCCGGTCAGGTCAAATACAATGCCACCCGCCGCCTGGTGCTCCGGGGCGTTGACGGCATTGTCTTTGTGGCCGATTCCATGGATCTGCGGCGGGAGATGAATATTCGCTCTCTACAGAACCTCAAGGAGAACCTGGAGGCCTTCAACAAAAACATCTTTAACATCCCGCTGGTGATGCAGTACAACAAGCGGGATCTCGCCGATGAAGGCATCCCCATTCTCTCGGAGGAAACCCTGCAAAAGGATTTGAACTCCAGGTTAAACGCCCCTTATTTCCCGGGTAGCGCCATCCGGGGCGATAATGTGGCCGCCACCATGAAAAAAATTATCGCACTGACTGTCAGTTCCCTGCGGAAAAAACTGCAATAGGAGGAAAATCATTGAATCGCACGGAAGATGATGAGGGCCTGGGCGAAGAAGTTTCCAGCCGGCTCGAGGAGATGTTTGGCGAAGACGAGGATGCCGGGTTTGATGAGCAAAATTCCCCTGTCCGGGAGCTTAGAGCGCTGGTGGCCGGTATTGACTGGGAGATTTCAGACGAAAGCATGGGGGCGTTTTTAAAAGAGATTCGCCGGCTGCAGGAGACCTACCAGGACGACAAAACCCTTTCCATGTTTTTAAAGCTCCAGGAGGCCGTTGGCAAATACATCAAGGCCAAAAAGGCCAAGGCGCATCCGGAGGCCATTGGTTTTGTGGCAGATGTGTTCAAAAACTTTGAAACTGTTCTGGCCCGTGCGGAAATGCCGGAAAAAGAGAAAAAACGCCTGCTTTCCGCGGATGTCAAAAGATTCAAGGAATTCAAGAAGCGGGTGCTTTCCCCGGAATCCGCCGGGAGTCAAAAGGTTTCCGGGAGCACCGGGAACAGGCCTGCGGCTGTGCTGGAAAATCAGGAGGCCCTGGATTATATCGTTGAAGAGCTGAGGAAAACCATCAAGTCGGAACTGCAGGTCATCCAGCAAATCATCAAGAATCTCGGTGCGTAACTCAGGGAATGAAAACCTCTTCCTTCGAAACGGAGGCATTGCATGACAACTGTTTTTTCAGGTGATATTTCCAGGATGGTATTAAAACGAAGCCTGCGGGCCGATCAGGGCGAGGTCTCCCTTGACAGCCAGATGCTGCAGGTGCTCATGGAACTCGACGGTAAAAAAAGGCTGAGCGAAGTCTCCCAGTCTCTGCAAATGAGCATGAAGGAACTGCGTACCGTGGTCCAGAAGCTTCATCAGCTCAAGCTCTGTGAAGTGGCCGAAGAAAGCATGCCCGTGCTTGACCGGGATTTTATGAAATTTCTTTCTTCCCAGCTTTCCCGGGCCATGGGGCCCATTGCGGATGTGGTGATCGAAGATGAGATCCGGGAGATGGGGGAGACGGCCAGCCGGTTCCCCGCCCATAGGGCAGCCGAGCTTGTGGACTTGCTGGCCCGTCAGATCTTGCGCGAGGAAAGAAAAGTGGCCTTTCAGCAGGCCATGGTCAAAAAGCTGCGGGAAATCCAGGCATAATCCGGGATTGATCCCTTGCTGAACAAGAAAAGAATTCCTTTGAAGATAAAGGAAAATGATTTTATTTCATGCTGCCAACAATTGACCGAGGAGGATAGATCATGACGGTGATTTGCGAGGAATGCGGAAAGGTTTATCATCTGGATCCGGATAAGCTTGAGCGCTATAGAGGCCAAAGTATACGTGTCCGGTGCGGAGAATGCGGCCATGTGACCCAGTTGTCCAGGTTGATGGAAACCACGGAACTGCCAGAGGAAACCTACTCCGAACCTTCCTATGCGACTGCCGATACGCCGCCGGAGGATGCGGAAGATGCCGGACTATCCCCGGGGCAGCCGGGCGAAGAAGAGTCTTCGGCTGTAGCCGGCGGCTCGGATTATTCAGGCGGTGATTCTTCTTCCGGCGGATGGATCGGGCTGCGCGGCAAGATGTTTTTCCTCTTTCTGGTCATCCCGGTTATGCTGATGGCGGTTTCGGGCTATTTTTCATACATGCAGATCGACAAGCTGACCACGGAGATCACTGATCAGAGCACCGAATTGGTTGCCGAGGCCGGCCAGGAGCAGCTGCTTCAAAAAGCCAGGGATGTGGCTGTTCAGTGTGAAATTTATCTGCGCACCCATCCCGAGCTTGAACGTGAGGATTTCAGCTACGATCCCACTTTCAATCAGATTGCCGTGCAAGCCGTTGGTGAAAGCGGTTATACCTGTTTGATCGAAGAGGAAACCGCGAACCGGGACTCGATTATATGGGCGCACCCCAATCCCAATCTGATCGGCATTCCGGATATCGACACCCTGCGCAAAGCATTGGGCCCGTATTTTGAAGGATTCTATGAGATCCTGGAGAATTCCTGGGGCAGAAATGTATCCACCGGAACATATATGTGGAAGGACACAGACGGTGACCTGAGGGAAAAATACATGGCCATTGCCCCCATTAACATCGAGGGCAAAAAGTTTTCCCTGCTGGCCACCGCCTACATGGATGAATTTACGGAAAGAACCGAGGGGCTGCGCGAAAATGCCGAGCAGATGACAATGGAGACCCGCAATATCAACCTTGGAATTCTGGGCGGCGCGATTCTGATTATTGGTTTTTGTATTATAGTTTACGGATACCGCCTGACCCGCAAGATTCGCTACCTGACCGAGGCGGCCGACCGCATCAGTGTCGGGGATCTGGAAGCCGAGATTGAAGTGCGTTCCAAAGATGAAATCGGCAGCCTTGCTGAAGCGATTTCCCGGATGCAGGACAGTCTGCGGTTTTCCATTGAGCGGCTCAGAAGACGCAGGTAGCCCGGGATTCGGGCAGGGCAAATTGTGATAAAAAGGCGATGCGTCCGCCCGTGCCGGCGCATTGCCTGTTTGCTTTGCCGTCAGCCGTATCATTGTCGCAACTGAAGATCGTTAACAATACAATGTGGAAAAAGAAATGTTTCTGATTCCCAGAGAAAAGCCGGTCGTTGAAAATTTAAACAGCTACTACGTTGATATTGCCAGGCTCATTGAACATTACCAGGGCGAGCTGGGTGCCGGCGTGGTCCATTTTCAGTCTCCGGTTTCCGAGGCGGTGCTTTTTTTTGACGAGCAAAGCATTGTCAACGGATTTTTGGACCACCGGCGACAGCATTTTCACGGCACGGATGCTGTTGAGCGCGTTGTTGAAGGCGCAGGCCGAAACAATTTTACGATTTCGGTTTATCGGATTCTGCCGGAGCGACTCTATTTCTGGGCCAATCTGCCGAAGTCAAAGGTTGTGTATGCGGATTTGACCTCCGAGTTTACCAATCTTGAGGGGTTGATTCGAAAACTGGAGGCAGAGAAGTTTACAGGCTATATTGACGTGGAGGTCAAAAACGCACAGGGCGGCCTGCTGTTTATTTACAAAGGGGAAGTCATCGGGGGCTCTTCAGCTGATGGTGCCGGCAACCTGGACCGCTCCGAGCAGTACCGGCAGGATCTGATTCAGCGGTCCAAGGAATATGGCGGCAATTTTAACGTCAGCCGGGTGATGCTTGATGAGCCAGTGACCGCCAAAAAATCTGCTCCGGAACGGGCCGGGAACAGCGGCAAAGCCGATTCCGGTTCCAGGGAGGCAAAGATCGATTCGGCCCGGGTAATGGAGATGCTGGGAGGGTTGTTATACGCCCTGGAATCCGTGGTGCGGTCTAACCGCAAAATCAGAGGCGATTTTGAAACCCTGCTGAACCGCAAGTTCGTGGAAAAGGTGGACAAATATGAATTCCTGGATCCGTTTGCTGCGGAATTCCGGTATGCCGAGGGCAAGGCGCAGTTTACCGGAAGCGCTGACCAGAAAAAGCTGGTGGCCGCGGTAGCGGAATGTGTCACCGAGATCGCCGAAAGCCACGGTTTGCTGGTCCGCCTGCAGAAAAATCTCGAAGTCTGGCGCAGGGAATTCGCTGATGAAATTTCTGCATTTGATATAAGATTGTAGCGCACCGCCGGTTTTTAACGGCACAGGCAGCGGAGAAAACCGCCGGAATCCATATAAATAGGTGATCATGACACCAAAAGTGCTCATAGTCGATGATGATGCGGTCTGGCTCCAGCTCATGGAGCAGGAGCTGAAGCAAAACGCCCCGCCTTTTACAGTGGCAACCACTGAAAGCGGCCAGGAGGCGCTGGATATACTGGCCGCAGACCATGTCAGCGCTGTGGTCAGTGATTTGCGGATGCCGGGAATCGATGGTTTTGAGCTGGTAAACCGGCTCAGCCGGGATTACCCGGATATTCCGGTGATGATTGTCACCGCCTATGATCGCCCGAAGACCCGGGAAGTGGTTTTTAAAAGCGGGGCCAGCGACTACATGGTCAAGCCTTTGAGCACGGAAGACCTGATCGAGCGCATCAACCGGATACTCAGAACCCAGGCGGAAGGCGGAAGCCTGCACAATGTTTCCCTGGAAACATTTCTGCAGCTCATTGAAATGGAAAGCCAGACCTGCACCCTCCGTGTGACCCGCAAGACCGGCAATCAGCTGGGCGTGTTGTTTTTCAGGGAAGGGGAGTTGATCAATGCCCGCCTGGGCGGTCGGCAGGGTCCCGAGGCGGCCTATGAAATTCTTTCCTGGTCCGGGGTGTCGCTGACCATTGAAAATTTTTGTCAGGTCACCGAAAAGCTGATCGACGGGGGCCTTCAGTCGATGCTGCTAAATGCCATGCGCCAGAAGGATGAAAACCGGCCGGATTTTTCGCCCGATGAAAATCCGCCAAATGACCAGATTCTACTCGACAGCCCCATTTTCACTCAGTCCGAGGAACCAGCGGAACCCTCTGAAACCGACGCTTCCCCGTCCGGTTCAGGAGACAACAAAAAGTCCTCTCCCTCCGGGGCTTCTGCTGCAGGGCGGTCCAAAGGCAAATTGGAATCCATATTCGGACAGGTTTCCGGAGTGGAGGATATATACGAAGATCAGCGTTATGCCGGTCTTTTGCAAGAAGCCGCGCGGATCGGAAAACTTTTCGGCAGCGGAGAGCTAAACGCGGTTTATGTGAATCAGAAATCCACGGGCCAGCGGGTGATTGTGCCAGGCAGCCAGGTGAGCGTGATACGGATGAGCCATGATGTTTCCCGGGACCGGATCATTGATCTGCTGCTATAGGGGTTTTTAAAATTTTCAAAAAAAGCCGGTTCCGCAGGGACGCAAATGCGTTATCAGGTGCACGGAAAGGGCAATGAAAGATATTTTCAAGGATATTATCACCATCGAAGGCGTCCACGGCGTTATCGTCATTGCCGGAGACGGGCAGGTGGTGGCCAGTGAGTTTTCTTCCGGATATGGCGATGAGCAGTCGCGCCTTGGCAGGTTTGACTGGGCGTCTTTTGCCGGTGAATTATCCGGGATCAATGAGGCAGAATTCGTTTTTGACAGCAAGCGCCTGTATGTCCGAAAGGCCAGGCCGGGTTATGTGCTGGTGCTGATAGATGATCTGGCCCCGGTTTCAATGGTAAGGCTCAATTGTGAGATCCTTCTGCCATCTCTGGACCGGATGAAGCCGGGCCGAAAGTTTGGCCAGATATTTAAAAGACGCAAGGCCTGATTTATTTGTTTTTGTTAAAATGCGGCTGCATTTGGATCCGGCAGCCTGTACTGTTTTGCGAATCAAAAAGGATGGAAACATGGAGACCGTGGAAAAACAACCCGGTTTCGACTCCCGGCAAAAGGTTGCAGAAGCATACGAAGCCCACGGATTATACGAAGAAGCCATATCCGTATACCGGGATATGCTTGAATCATTCACTGATTTAACCGAAGCGACAAGGGCCGAAATCCAAAGCAAAATCGATTCCCTGAGCCAGGAGGCCGAGGACCTGGACCAGGACGTGGCCAAGGAACTGTCCACCGAAGACGTCTCGCACATCAAATCCGGGCTTTCCCTCGGGGAAAGCGCTCCCGAGGTCTATGACAGTGCCACGGCCTTCAAGGAACTGGGCCTGTACAAGGAAGCGGTAAAAGAATATCAAAAGCTTTTTTCAGCCGATTATCCGGTGGACCAGTTTTATGCAGATTTGCTGGAGTGCCTTTTTGCTTTGTTTCCGCCGACCGAGGTCATTGAGCGCATCGATGCCATCGGCCAGGAAAATCAGCTTTCAGAAAAAATCCGGGCGGACATGAAATACGAGCTCGGCCTGGCATTTGAGCATCGCGATTATAAGGAACTGGCTGCTGAGTGTTACAAATCCGTTCAGGGAATTGATCCGGTCTATCCCAAAATCAAGGAAAAGCTGGCTTCCGCAGAACCGGGCGAGCGGTATGAATCCCGCTATGACTATCTGCTGCGAAATGAGGTTGTCACCACTGATCAGCTCCAGAAGGCCCTGGGCATATCCAAACAGCTCAAAAAGAGCGTGGAGCAGGTGCTCATGGAGCAGTTCAAGGTGCCCAAGGAGGAGATCGGAAAATCCTTATCCGCTTTCTATCACTGCCCCTTCAAGGAATACAATTCAAATATGGAGGTGCCCTACGAACTTCTGGCCAACCTCAAAAAGCCCTTTCTGCTCCAGGACTTATGGGTGCCCCTGAAATGGGAAATCGACCACATCGAAATTCTGCTCGACGACCCCAAGGATCTGCGCAAGCTCGATCATGCCAAGGCCCTGTTTAACACCAGCAAGTTTGTCTTCTCTGTTGGCATCAAGGAAGACATTGAAGCCATTATCAATCATTTTTTTGTTGGGAAAAAATCAGCCAAGTCTGAACAGCAAAGCCTTTCCACTACTGAGGCCTTTGAAAGTCTGCCGGAAATCGAATTCGAAGAAGAAGATGAAGAGGATGAAGAAGATTTTGAAGGCTATACCGAGGCCTCCGGCAAGGTGGTCCGGCTGGTGGATCAGGCCCTGATCACGGCATTCCGGAAAAACGCCTCGGATGTTCACGTGGAACCATCGCCCATCACCCGGCGCACAAAGATCCGTTTCCGCATAGACGGGGTTTGCCAGGACTTTCTGGAAGTGCCCAATACCTTTGCCAATGCCTTGTTGTCCCGTATCAAGATCATGGCCGGGCTCGATATTGCTGAACGTCGCATGCCCCAGGATGGAAAAATCAAATTTCGGCGGCGGGGCGTTCCTCAGTTTGAACTCCGTGTGGCCACCCTGCCCACAGCCGGAGGTCTGGAAGATGCGGTGATGCGTATTCTGGCTTCAGCCGGCGCCATGAAAATCGACGAAATGGGCATGACCGAGCGCAATCTTGAAGTCATGCGGCGGGGTATTTCCAAGCCCTATGGGCTGGTTCTGTGCGTCGGGCCAACAGGTTCGGGTAAAACCACAACCCTGCATTCAGCACTGCATCACATCAATACTCCCGAGCGCAAGATCTGGACCGCTGAAGACCCGGTGGAAATTACCCAGCAGGGCTTGCGCCAGGTGGAGGTGCACAAAAAGATCGGGCTGGATTTTGCCCGTATCATGCGTTCGTTTCTCCGGGCTGACCCGGATGTTATCATGGTCGGTGAAATGCGGGATTACGAAACCGCTTCCATTGGTGTGGAGGCCTCCCTGACCGGCCACCTTGTGTTTTCCACCCTGCATACCAATAGTGCCCCGGAAACCGTGACCCGGCTTTTGGACATGGGGTTAAATCCTCTGAATTTTTCCGATGCGTTTATCTGTGTGCTGGCCCAGCGCCTGGTGCGCCGCCTGTGTCCCAACTGCCGGGAGGCTTATCATCCCACCCGGGAGGAATTTGATGAGATTGTTGAAATCTACGGCGAGGATGCATTTGACCAAACCGGTATTGCCTGGTCCGAGGATCTGACCATCTACAAGCCCAAAGGCTGTGATCAGTGCAGCAGCGGTTACAAGGGCCGGATGGGCATCCATGAACTCATGGACGGCTCCAAGGAGATCAAGCGGATGATCAAGCGGCAGGCCAGTGCTGAAGAGCTTTTCAACCAGGCAAGCCAGGAGGGTATGACCACGCTGGTTCAGGACGGCATTGCCAAGATGTTTGCCGGATTCACGGATATGAGCGAGGTGCGCCGGGTGTGCATCACCTGATGCCCTGAGATTTAAAAAAAAGGAAGCCGATCCGTTGCTTGACTCCCTGAAAACGCGTTTGCGGGGACTTGTCCGGCGGATTCTGCCCGGAACCCGGCCAAAACAGTTGTCCCCTCAGGTGCCGGAGCCGGACAGCAGTTTTGATAAGCGCTCTTTTGATCGCTACCAGATTACCTTCCCGGTACGGATTTCCGGAAAAGATTCCCACAACCGCCCTTTTAAGGAAATCACCCGCCTGCAGGACGTGTCAGGCAGCGGAGCATTGTTTTTGTCCGGTTTTCCGGATCGCTACCACGTGGGCCAGGATATAGACGTGGCCATTATGCTCGATGCCGCCGAAGACGTGCGGGCCTGCATCCGAAACCAGGCAAGCGTGGTGCGCATCAACTGCCCGGAGGCTTGCGGCGCCAAACCTGACGCCGGACTTCAGGGCATTGCTGTTTGCTTCCACCAGGCATTTGATTTTCAGCGCATGGCGCCTGAAGAAAACGGATGCCCTGAATGAAGCGGCGGAATCGGAAAAATTACCTTAGTGCTGTCGGCCGGATCCGGACGGCGGCTGTGTTGATGGCCATCTTCCCCGTTCTTCTGTTGCTTTTTCTTTTATTTCGGCTGTCCCCTGATCCGGCCGGGGATCTTCTCTGGGTGCTGCCCCTGGCCTTGGCAAGCATGGTTTCCGGTTATATCTTGCTGCGCCGGCTGGCGTCCCAGATCCGGGAACTAATGCAGGCCACCGGGCGGATCGGGCAGGGGGGAGAAGCGGAGTTGGCAGAACTGCGCGCGGACCGGGAGTTATCCGACATTGCGGGTTGTTTTCATTTGCTGCAAAACCAGGTTGAGGAATTAAATCGCAAAAATCAGCAGCAGGCCACCCAGTTGATGGTCTATGCCAGGGATCTGGCCCTGTCCTATCAGCGCAGCAAGCGTGAAGAGCAATTGCGAAACCGTCTGAGCCGGTATGTGGGAAACAACCTCGTGGACAAGCTCATTAACCTCAAGGAGGGGGTTTTTCTGGAAACCGAGCGGCGCAATGTCACCGTGCTGTTTGCCGATATCCGTTCATTTACCACCATTGCAGAGCGTATGGCCGCAGAAGAGGTGGTGGAAATGCTAAACGAATATTTCAGCGTTATGGTGGATATTATTTTTAAAAACAACGGCCTGCTTGACAAGTTCGTGGGGGATCAGCTGATTGCCGTATTCGGCCTGGTGGACACAGGTGGCAATGCGCCGGCAAATGCCATTCGCACCGCCATTGAAATCCAGGCGGCCACCGATGCCATGCGGCGGCGTCGAATGGCTGCCGGATTGGAATATTTTGAACTCGGCATCGGGATCAACACGGGAACGGCCATTATCGGAAATATCGGATCGGCCAACCGGATGGATTACACGGTCATCGGTGATTGCGTCAACGTGGCGGCCAGGCTTGAGCAGATGGCCGCCGGCGGTGAGATCATCATTGGCGAGCAGACCTATCTGGCCAACACGGAGAATTTCGCGTTTGAATGCCGGGGGCAGGTCCACGTGAAAAACAAGCTGGATCCCGTGGTCTGCTACCATGTGCTGCGTTCCTGAACCCGGTTGATCCGGGGTGGTTTTAACAACCCGCCTGTTATTTCTGTTTATCCGCTGGTACGGGTCAGGGCATTCATTTCTTCGGCGGATAAGACCTTGTCGATATCCAGAAGAATCCTGACAGCGGATTCTGTTTTGGCCATGCCGAGGATGAAATGGGTGTTTGCCTGCATGCCCATCGACGGTGCCGCCTCGATTTGTCCTCCGGATATATTCAGGACCTCGGAGACTTCGTCGACGACAATGCCGATAATGAGGGCAGTGTCACTTTTTTGGACCTGGACCACGATAATACATGTTTTCCACGTCAATTTCTGTTCCGGCATGCCGAATTTGAGGCGCAGGTCAATTACGGGTATGACTTTGCCCCGCAGGTTGATGACACCTTTTACATGATTGGGGGTTTGGGGGATCTTTGTAATTTCCAGCATGCCAATGATTTCCTGAACTTTCAGGATCTCCAGGCCGTACCCTTCATCCCCGAGATGAAAAGTCAGGTATTTCCCGGCCAGTTCAGACATGTCCATGGCGTTTTCTGCTGCCTGATTGTTCATGGTGCCTCCGGTTTATTTTATCACAGGGCGGTCCTGTCAGACCGCCCTGTTTGCATTTATTGTTTTTTCATGTATCAGAATTCTTTGAAATCATTATCGTCCAACGGGATTACCTGATCTGCGTCATTTGACCGGTGTCTTCCGGTAAGCTTTTTGGTGGTTTGTTTCTGCTCCCTTTTTTCCGGCTGATGCGATGACTGTTGTTTGGGGCGAAACCTGGCCGTGGATTGCCGTGAATATTCTGACCGGTTGCTTGCCCCGGCAGCGCTGCCTGCCACAACCGCTTCCAGTTCGGCAACCATTTTTTCCATTTCTGTAGCCTGAGAGGAAAGTTCCTCGGCTGCACTGGCAGATTCCTCTGAATCCGCGGCATTTTGCTGAACAACCTTATCCATTTCAGAAACCGCGACATTGACTTGTTCGATTCCCTGGGTCTGCTCCTTTGAGGCGGCGGCGATTTCTGATATCAAGGTATTCACCTTGGCCGAGCTTTCCTTGATCGAATTGAGCTGCGTGGCGACCTCTTCGGCAACGTTGACGCCATTGTTGGCGTTTTCCTGGGATTTTTCAATAAGCTGGGATGTGTTCTGGGCGGCCTCGGCGCTTCGCTGGGCAAGGTTTCTGACCTCTTCGGCAACAACGGCAAAACCCTTGCCGGCTTCGCCTGCACGCGCAGCTTCCACTGCGGCGTTAAGTGCCAGAAGATTTGTCTGGAAAGCAATATCATCAATGGTTTTTATAATTTTTGAGGTTTCGTTGGAAGACTCCTTGATTTCATTGATGGCTGCATTCATTCGCTCCATGGATGAGACCCCTTTGTCAACAACCTTGGAAGTCTCCTTGACAGCATTGTCTGCCTGATCCGCATTCTGGGAGTTTTGGCGGGTCTGTGCCGCCATCTCCTCAAGGGAGGAAGATGTTTCTTCAAGGCTTGAGGCCTGTTCACTGGATCCTTCCGCCAGGGACTGGCTGGTGGAGGCGACCTGGCCGGAGGCTGAAGCGACCTGCTCGGAACTCCTGTTTAAATTGTCCACGATATTCATCACCCGACGGCTGATGCCGTTGGCGAAAAAGATGACAATCAGCATTGTGGCGCCCAGGAAAACAATGGTCATGATTGTCATGAAATTGCGGATGGAATTGGCTGTTCCCATGAAATCATCAGCTGTCTGGGTTGTTATAACGCTCCATCCGGTAAGGTCCACGGGTGCAAAACCCCCGATTTTTTTATCCCCTTTGTAAATGTAGTTTTTCACCCCTGTTTGACCGTTTGTTGCCTCCCGGGCAATTTCTTCCATGCCAGGCAGTTGGGTTATGTTTGTCTCCAGGATAAGGGTTTCATCCGGATGAGCGAGAATCAGCCCTTTTTGATTCACCAAAAAAGGATACCCGGTTTCGCCGATTTTGACAGAAGTGATTTTTTCAGCGATAAAATCAATTTTAACAATTAATGCCAGAATACCCGCAAATTTGCCATCCGGGTTCTGGACCGGGCTGGCCACCGGCACCACGACATCGCCCGTGACCTTTGATTTTATGGGATTGCCCACAAGGGTTTTTCCGCTCTTTGCTTTTTGGAAATAAGGCCTGTCAGCAATGGAGACATCCCGATATGCGCCTTTGTTGCCGTCTGAATAAATGACACCTTTGGGATCGGCCAAAAACATGGCTTCATAATCATGACCGATGGATTCCATTATACCGGAAAGTCTTTTGTCCAATAATTCCGCTTCAGCGGCCGCACTTTGCCTCCCTGTTTCAACCACTGCGGATACCGCTTATCCGGGCAATACGGGTTTCCCATGAATAGACATCCAAAAGCGCACCGGTAATGTTTTCAATTGTTGCGCTTTGGATGGGCCGGAGCCGGGGGGGCGCGGGTATGCTTGCCAAGTTTGGCAAACCCTGATATAGGTCTGAAAGAAGAAAACAGGAAAAATTAGATGGGCTTGGAAAGTTAACTTGCTGAAAACAATTAAAATGGCGGAAGTGCATGGGAATCGAACCCACCCGGGACGGTTTTAACGCCCCACACCGGATTTGAAGTCCGGGAGCCCCACCAGTGAGCTGCGCACTTCCGCATGGATCTGTAAAACAATAGTGATTGTGTATTTTTTGTCAATAACATCTTTGGGGTGATTGTGCAATGGTCAACAAAAAACGGCTGGCAGAAACCTTTAAAACCCTTGTATCCATCGATTCCGTCTCCCGGGAAGAGGGACGGGTCTCGCGTGAAATCCGAAAAATGCTCGAACCCTTAAACCCGGAGGTCTTTATCGATGATGCGGGCCGTCACACCGGAAGCGATACCGGCAACCTTATTTTGCGGATTGCCGGCACCCGGGATGTGCCCCCGCTGATGCTAAATGCCCACATGGACACGGTGGAGCCGGGCCGGGGGGTCAAGCCCCGGTTTGTTGACGGGGTGTTTTACAGCGACGGCACAACCGTGCTGGGCGCAGATGATAAAAGTGCGCTCGCCATCATCATTGAAACCGTTTTATCCCTGCATGAAAACAACACGGATCACGGTCCCCTGGAACTGGTGTTTACCATATGCGAGGAAATCGGACTGCAGGGGGCCAAGAGCCTGGACTTTAGCCTGATTTCGGCCAAATACGGCTATGCCCTGGACACTGCGGACACTGAAACCATTATCACCCGGGCGCCCACAGCCAATCATTTTGAACTGGTGGTTCACGGAAAAGCCGCCCATGCCGGGGCTGAACCTGAAAAGGGGATCAATGCCATCGTGCTTGCCAGCCGGGCCATTGCTTCTCTGGAACTCGGCCGCATTGACGAGGAGACCACCGCCAACATCGGGGTGTTTCAGTGCGAAGGGGCCACCAATATTGTTCCCGAGACCGCCCGGATCAAAGGCGAGGTCAGAAGCCATGATCCGGCAAAGCTGGACGCAGTGACCCGCAAAATTCTGGATGCCTTTGACGCCCAGGCCCGCACCTGGCCCCGGGAGCAGGACGGACAAAACGTTCCCCGGGTCACGGTTGACCTGACAAACGAATTTCCAAGGACCCATATTCCGGAAGAACATGCAGTGGTGCGCATGGCCAAGACCGCCGCGGCGCGCCTGGGCAGGGAACTGGTCTGCCGGCGCACCGGCGGCGGGGCGGATGCCAATATTTTTTTCGGAAAAGGCATTGTCACCGGGGTGATCGGCACGGGCATGCGCGAAATCCACACGGTGAGGGAAAACATTGCCGTTGATGACATGGCCCGCACCGTTGAACTGCTCACCGAGATCATTGGCCTGCACGCTCACGGGGATTATCGTCCATGATTGCCTATTTTGATTGTTTTTCAGGCATCAGCGGGGACATGACCCTTGGGGCCCTGGCGGAACTGGGCGTACCCGTGGACTGGCTGGCGCAGAATATCAAAGACCAGCTGGGGTTGGATGATTTCCGGCTCACGGACCGGCGTGTGAAACGTTGCGGCATTTCGGCCACGTCTGTCAGCGTTGAGGCGGAAAACGGACCAGAGCGCGATTACCAGGCCATCTCGCAGATGATCGCCCAAAGCCGCCTGTCCGAGCCGGTCAGGCAGATGAGTCTGGCCATGTTTGACCGGATGGCTGAAGCCGAGGCCAAAATCCATGAATGCGAAAAGGCCCATGTTCATTTTCATGAAGTGGGCGGCGTGGATGCCATTGTGGACATGGTGGGAACGGCCATGGGCATTGATTACCTGGGTATTGAAAAGGTGTTCGCCTCGCCCCTGCCCCTGGGCTCGGGTACGGTCACCTGCAGCCACGGTACCCTGCCCGTGCCGGCGCCGGCAACCGTGGCCCTGTTAAAAGGGGTGCCGGTATACGGCTCCCAAATTCCCTTTGAGCTGGTCACCCCAACGGGAGCGGCCATTATTACCACCCTGGCCCGGGGTTTCGGCCCGGTTTGCGACATGGTGGTGGAAAATACCGGCTACGGCGCAGGCTCCCGGGATTTGGAGGCGCGCGCCAATGTTTTGCGCATCATCACCGGCAGCAGCCCGGATGCCGGGGCGGATGCCATGGTCATGGTGGAAACCTGCATTGACGATATGAATCCCGAGATTTACGCTTATGTGTCAGACCGGTTGTTTGCAGACGGTGCCCGGGATGTTTATATGATACCGGTTTACATGAAAAAGGGCAGGCCCGGGGTGCTGCTGCAGGTGCTGTGTGACAGCGAACGCCAACAGGACCTGATGTCACGGATTTTAAGCGAGACCAGCGCCATCGGGGTGCGATATTACCCGGTCCGGCGCCGGGTCCTGGAGCGCAGGACTGTTGTGGTCACAACCCCTTATGGCGATATTGCGGCCAAGCAGGTCAAAACCCCGGAAGGCGGCTGGCGCATGGCGCCTGAGTATGAATCCTGCCGCCGTGCGGCAGAGGCCTGCAATGTTGCTTTGCGCGCGGTTTATGAATCGGCTCTGGCCTGTTTTGCCCATGACGCGGACCAAAAGCATTAATGAACAATGCCTTGACACATACGGCTGCAGATTATAGAAACAAATGAATTTTATCTCCAAATTGTCCGTGGCTGTGGCCACGGGCGGCTATATCGGCAAAATTGCCTTTGCCCCGGGCACCTTTGGCTCGCTTCCGGGCCTTTTGCTGTACTGGGTCATGGCGCAGATGCACACCGGCTATGCCGTGGTGCTGACATTGGCCGTGATTGCAGCGGCTGTCTGGTCTGCGGGACGGGCCGAGGCCGTGATGGGGCAAAAAGACCCCGGAGCCATTGTAATTGATGAGATTGCGGGCATGGCCGTTGTTTTTGTGGGGCTTCCCCTGTCCTGGCCCCTGGCGGTTTCCGGTTTTGTGCTGTTTCGGATTTTTGACATCATAAAGCCCTTTCCCGTGGGGTGGCTGGAACGGCGGTTTGACGGCGGCCTGGGGGTGGTCATTGATGACGTGGCCGCAGGCCTGATCTGCCGGGTGATTCTGGCCGCAGCCCTGGCCGTGTTGCCGGCCGGCTTCGGGTAAGAGGCCCTGGATGCCCATGAGTGACAAAGACACCCAACAGGACCGGACACAATCCCAAACGGGCGATTTTGTGCGGGCTTTTATCGCAGTGAGCCTGCCCGGTGAAGTGACAGCGGCCCTGGCCGATCTGCAGGCGCGGCTCCGGAAATCCGGCCTGAAAATGAAATACACGGCCCCGGAAAATATTCACCTGACCCTGAAATTTTTGGGCCCTGTGCCGGCTTCGGCCGTAAAAGCGGTTTCTGCCGCCATAGCAGATGCGGTTTCCGGTTTTTCCAAAATGTGTATAGACGCCCGGGGTCTTGGGGTGTTTCCCGGTATTCGCCGGCCCAGGGTCATGTGGACCGGAATCGGGGGACAGACCCAATATCTGGCATCCTTGCAGCAGGCCGTGGAAGAGAAAATGGCGGAGCTGGAATTTGAAAGGGAGAACCGGGAATTTACCGGGCACTTGACCCTGGGCCGGTTTAAGGCAAAGCCCGATCCGGCCGGTGTTGCAGATGCCATTGAACAATTCGGCGATTTTTGCACAGGCCCTTTTGAAATACAATCCGTGCAATTGTTTGAAAGCACCCTGACCCCGAAAGGCCCGGTTTACAGGGTGATTTCCGGCCACGGGCTGGACGCAAACCCCATGGTTTAATATATTTTTGGCCAAACACACGAAATCCATTTTGCAGCCTTGCAAAAAATGATTGTCACCGGCACAAGCGCCGGGGATCCTGGTTTTCAGGCAAGGGGCATGACACATCCTTCAGGAGGCGGATATGAGCAAGTCCATGGACAAGGAAAAGGCGGTGCAGACAGCCATTGGTCAGATCGAGCGCCAGTTCGGCAAGGGATCGATCATGAAGCTGGGCAGCAACACCATCATTGATATTCCGGCAATCCCCACCGGTTCCATTGCCCTGGACCTGGCCCTGGGTATCGGGGGCATTCCCAGGGGAAGGGTCACCGAGATCTACGGGCCCGAAGCCTCGGGCAAAACCACTCTTGCCCTGCATGCCGTGGCCGAGGCCCAGCAGCAGGGCGGCATTGCCGCGTTTGTGGATGCCGAGCACGCCCTGGACACTGCTTATGCCAAAAAGCTCGGAGTCAATACTGATGAACTGCTGGTTTCCCAGCCGGATACCGGGGAGCAGGCCCTTGAAATCGCTGATATGCTGGTGCGAAGCGGGGCCGTGGACATCCTGGTCATCGATTCGGTGGCCGCTTTGGTGCCCCGGGCGGAAATCGAGGGGGAGATGGGCGATTCCCACATGGGCCTTCAGGCCCGGCTCATGTCCCAGGCTTTGCGCAAGCTCACCGGCACCATTTCCAAAACCAACACCTCCCTGATCTTTATCAACCAGATTCGGATGAAAATCGGGGTGGTTTTCGGCAATCCCGAGACCACCACCGGCGGCAACGCCCTGAAATTTTATTCTTCGGTGCGCATCGAGGTGCGCCGGACCGGGTCCATCAAGGAGGGCCAGGAGGTGATGGGCAACCGCACCAAGGCCAAGGTGGTCAAAAACAAATTGGCCCCGCCGTTTAAGGAAGCTGAGTTTGATGTCATGTACGGCGAAGGCATCTCTGCCGCAGGCGATCTGCTGGATATGGGGGTCAAGGCAGGGGTCATTGAAAAAAGCGGTTCCTGGTATTCCCATGACGGCCAGCGTCTGGGCCAGGGCCGGGAGAACATCAAGAAGTTTTTCCACGAAAATCCGGACCTGCACGCCAACCTGCGCGACCGGGTCAAGACGGCCCTGGGCCTGACCCCGGGCAAAAAGCAGGAGGCCACAGCCGAAGCCGGCCAGGAGCCCGCCGGCGGCGAACCCGAAGCAGCGGAAAAATAGGGGAAGCTCATGACGGGAAATGAGATCCGAAAGAAGTTTTTCGACTATTTTGCACAAAAAAATCACCAGATCGTCCGCAGTTCCTCGCTGGTGCCCCGGGATGATCCCACCCTGCTGTTTACCAATGCCGGCATGGTGCAGTTCAAGCGGGTGTTTCTCGGCGAGGAAAAGCGCGCCTACAACCGCGCGGCCACTTCCCAGAAGTGCCTGCGGGCCGGGGGCAAGCACAACGACCTGGAAAACGTGGGCTACACGGCCCGGCACCACACCTTTTTTGAAATGCTGGGCAATTTTTCCTTTGGCGATTATTTCAAAAAAGAGGCCATCGGCTATGCCTGGGAGCTTCTGGTCGATGGTCTGGGTCTTGCCCCAAAGGATTTGTGGGTCACGGTTTATCTCGATGACGAGGAGGCCTTTGAGATCTGGCGCGATCATATCGGCGTGGACCCGGAGCGCATTGTCCGCCTGGGCGAGAAAGACAATTTCTGGTCCATGGGCGAAACCGGCCCCTGCGGTCCCTGCTCGGAGATTCTCATCGACCGGGGCGCGGCCGCCGGCTGCGGCTCGCCAGACTGCATGCCCGGATGCGAGTGCGACCGGTACCTGGAAATCTGGAATCTGGTGTTTATGCAGTACAACCGCTCAGAAGACGGGCAGATGACCCCGCTTCCCAGGCCGAGCATTGACACGGGAATGGGTCTGGAGCGCATTGCCTCCATTATCCAGGACGTGCCCACCAATTTTGACACAGACCTGTTTACCCCCATCATCGATGTCATCGAATCTCTGTCCGGCCGTCAGATGGGAGTTGATGACACAACCGATGTGGCGGTCAAAGTCATTGCCGATCACAGCCGGGCTGCGGCGTTTTTGATCGGAGACGGGGTGCTGCCCTCAAACGAGGGCAGGGGATACGTGCTGCGGCGCATCATGCGCCGGGCCATCCGCTACGGCAGAAATATCGGTCTGACCGAGTCGTTTTTGCACAAGACCGTGGAGCCGGTTTTTGAGATCATGAAGGAGGCCTATCCGGAGCTGTTTGAAGACCGGGTGTTTATCACCAATGTGGTGAAAAACGAGGAAGTGCGGTTTCTCGAAACCCTGGATCACGGCCTGAAACTGCTGGCGGAAACCATGGAGCAGATGCAGCGGGAAAGCTCCACCGTGGTGCCGGGAGAGGTGATTTTCAAGCTCTATGACACCTTTGGCTTTCCCGTGGACATTGTCCGGGACGTGGTGCGCGACAAGGGCCTGGATCTGGACATGGACGGTTTTGACAAGGCCATGGCACAGCGCCGGGAACAGTCACGCAGCGTGACCGCATTTTCGTCCATCAGTGAGGCCTACCGCAATTTTTCCGCCTCTACGGACCAGCGGCCGGAATTTGTGGGCTATGACCGGCTGACCTGCGAGTCGACCCTCATGCTGCTGGTGGTCGACGGTGCAGCCGTGGATGAAGCCCAGGCTGATTCCCCCATTGAGGTGGTGGCGGAAAAAACGCCTTTTTACGCCACATCCGGCGGTCAGGTGGCAGATACGGGCACAATATCCGGGCCCGGCTTTGAAATCCGGGTGGAAGATACCTTCAAGGACCCCACGGGCCTGATCATCCACCGGGGCCGGGTGGTTTCGGGCAAGGTGCGCAAAAACGACACCGCCACCCTGGCCGTGGACCCGGAAAACCGGCGGGACACGGCCCGCAATCACACGGCCACCCATATCCTGCACAAGTGTTTGCGCCAGGTGGTCGGAGAGCATGTGCGCCAGGCCGGCTCGCTTGTGGGCCCGGACCGGCTGCGCTTTGATTTTACCCATTTTTCCCGGATCGATGCCGAAACCATTGAGGAAATCGAGATTCGCGTCAATGAACGCATCCGGGAAAACCTGGCCGTGTCCGTGGAGGAGATGGATGCGGAAGAGGCTTTTAAAACCGGGGCCATGGCCCTTTTTGAGGAAAAATACGGCGACCGGGTCCGGGTGATTTCCCTTGAGAATTTCAGTCAGGAGCTGTGCGGGGGCACCCATACCGGGCGAACCGGGGATATCGGCGTTTTTAAAATCGTCTCCGAGGCCAGCGTAGCCTCAGGTGTGCGCCGCATCGAGGCCCTGACCGGGCGGGCGGCATTTGCCCACATCCAGGAGATCAACCGGTGCTTAAATGAGGCCGCCCGCCTGTTAAAGGACCGGCCCGAGGCCGTGGCCGGCCGGGTGGAGGACTTGCTTGCCGGGCAGAAAAACCTGGAAAAACAGGTGGAGCAGCTCAAGCTGAAGCTGGCATCCGCGTCTGCTGACCAGATGGGCGATGAGGTCAGTTCGGTCAACGGTGTCAAGGTGGTGGCCAAAAGCGTTCAGGCAGACAACCCCGGGGCCCTGCGCAGCATCGCTGACCAGTTCCGGGAAAAGATCGGATCCGGCGTGGTGGTGCTCGGCGCGGTCCAGGGGCAAAAGGCGCTTTTGATCGCCGTGGTGACCAAGGATTTAACAGACCGCTTCCATGCCGGAAACATCATCAAGCATGTGGCCGCAGAAGTGGGCGGCGGCGGCGGCGGCCGGCCGGACATGGCACAGGCGGGCGGCTCCAGGCCCGAAAACCTGGAACAGGCCTTAAAAAAGGTCTATGAACTGGTTGGCGAAGAATCTTCTGAAAACACTTCGTCAAAATAGATTGCCGGCGCTTTTGGCGGCAGGGACAAATCCCGCTTTACCGCTTCTTTGAGCAGGGCGTCGGCATCCGGGTCGTGCCACCAGTAGGTCAGCGCGCTCATCTCATTGCCGTATTTCGACAGCACCGTGGCCGGGGTGCCGAACTTGTTCCAGTACAAAAGCCGGGTGTAGTCGATGTTCCACAGCAGGACATAAGGGTGGGCGGCAAATACGATTTGATCGATCTGCCGGCAGATTCGGTGCCGTTTTTCAATGTCAAATTCGGTTTTCTGGGTCTTGATGAGCCGGTCCACCTCTGGATCTGAAAATCCGGAGATATTGGCGCTTCCCTGCCTGTCGGCCTCCTCTGATGCCCACATCCCCTCGGGGTCCTTAAACATGGATGCGCCCCAGGCCGCCCATGTCATCTGAAAATTAAATTCATCCATGTCCCGGGCCCAGGCGGCCCAGTCCTTTTTGTCAATCACCAGATCAATGCCCGCATCCTTTAAGTCCTCGGCGTAAATGGACAGAAATTTTTCAGATGCCGCATCCCGGGATAAAAACCGGATGGTCAGTTTCCGGCCCTGTTTTTCCCGCCATCCGGTCTCGGGGTTGACCTGCCAGCCGGCCTGGTCAAGCAGCCGGCGGGCCTGCTTTTGATCGACTTTGATCAGCGGGTTCGGGCACGGGTTGGCATCGGAGTAAAGATCCTCGTAATAGGAGCGGTGCAGAAAATACTGGCTGTACATCAGGGTCTGGTTCATTTTTTTCCGATCCAGCAAAAGGGCCATGGCCTTTCGTACGCGAACATCGTCAAAGGGCGGCTTGCGCATGTTCATGGCAAATCCCTGGAAGCCCACCGGCTTGTGGTTGTGGATCTTTTGCTTCAGGATGTGGTTGCGCAAAAAAGAATCCCCTGTTGTTTCCTGGATCCAGATCCTGGAGGTGTAGACCGGAAACAGGTCAATCCTGCCATTTTTAAAGGCTTCAAAGGCGTTTTGCCGCTCTGCGTAAAACCGGAATTTCAAGGTGTTGAAATTGTATTTCCCCTGGTTTCGGGCAAAACCGGCCTGCCACCAGTTGTCTCTTTTCTCCATTTCCAGAGACGTGCCTTCCCGGATTTGTCCGGGCCTGTACGGACCTGAGACCACGGGAAAGGAAAAGTTGATCTTGTTAAAATCCTTTCCTGAAAAAGCGTGTTCGGGAAGAATGTTGAGCCCGCCCAGGGCCAGCAGATTTTTCCAGTGGACCGATTCTGCGGTAAACCGGATGGTGCGCTCATCGATGATCTCAGGGGGCTTGAACCGCTCCAGGCTGACCTTGTGAGATCCGGTCATATGGGCCGGGTCCATGATCGCCGCATAGGTCCAGGCCACATCGCCTGCGGTCACGGGCCGTCCGTCGCTCCAGCGCGCATCCGGGTCCATGTGAAATGTAAAGGTTTTTTTGTCTGCCGATATTTCCCATTTTTGCGCAAGCCCGGGTTCATATTCCAGGTTCGTGGGGTGCAGGGACAGCAGACTGTCATACATCAGGGAAAACAATTGAGAGGACAAGACATTGTTGTCTGTGTAATAGTTCATGCTTTTGGGGTACTGGCCCCCGAACATGCAGATTTCCCCGCCCTGTCGGGCCTTTTGCGATGCCACGGGGTCGGGGCGGTCCTGCCACCCGGGTTCCGGAAAGGTTTGCGCCGGGCACGGCGACGCGGCCAGTATCCATAAAAGTGCCGCAACAGCTGTCGCAAGAAACCGGAACGTCAGCGCCTTGTTTCCCATTTGCCGCCCTTAACCCTGCTTTAGCACGTCAATCATGGAAAAGACCCGGCCCTTTTGTCCCTGGTCGATTTTTCCGGCCAGAAACAAAACCGCGTCAAAGGTTCCCTGGGCATATATGTCCCGGCCGTTGACATTGTGGGTAAACCGGAAGGTCACGGTCTTGTCCGGCGAAACCAGGGTGTAGGTGTGCCAGCCGTGGCCGGACAAGTATTGTTCGGCCACGCCCAGCCGGTCTTTCTGCTCTTTGGGATCGCGGATCCGGATGATATCGTTTTGGGAAAAAGCTGTGCCCAGCTTGTTGAAATAATCCACCATGGCCTTGGCCGTGCCCGAGGTGTCGGCCTTGGTCTGCTGGTGGCTTTCCTCGATGGTCAGTTCATATCCGGCAAACAGGTTGGGAAAGTTTTCGGCCGCATAGGCCATCATGGCCTGGAAGCCCACGATTTGCTTGGCCATGTTCGGGGCGATCACCGCGCAGGTATCCGAGTTTTCAACCGTGGCCGCCAGCTCCTGCCGGTCGCCGCCGGTGGTGCCCATGACAAAGGGGAGCTGGTTTTCACAGTAAAACCGGGCATTGTCATTGACCGCAGAGGGATGGGTGAAATCAATGGCAATCAAGTCCTTGTGGGCTTGTTTGATTTCGGCAACGGCGTCCTGCCGGTCTTTGGGCGGGATCAGGGCGATGTTTCGGCCGTTTACCGTGTGTGTGGTTGCCGTGATCTCAGCACCGGTCAAAGAGGCGTCAATGAGCTGAAACCGGCTGTCTTTGGCGGCCTTGTCCGCAAGCATGGCGGCCACGTTTCCGGGCAGGCCGTTTATCATCAGGGAAATGGGCTGCATACAAAATTTCCTTTCAAAAATTGGTGAGCCTGTAAAAAGTCTTTTTTACAGGCAGTGTTAAGTTTTAAGTGATTAAGTGTTGATGGCGCCGTAAAAAGTCCAATATCTGCGTTACGCGCAATTTCTCAGAATTTCACGTACGGATAAGTACGCTGCATTCTTCGAAATTGCGCAAGTCTTGATCTTGAACTTTTTACGGCACCATCTGAAATCAGACTTTTTACAGCGCCATCAAGTGTTAAGTAAAATCGAGAAGTTATTTCTTTGTTGGTTGGCGATTATATCAGTTTTAGGATTTCCAGGGAAACTCATTTTTCGTGCCGCCGCCTGTTCAGAAGCCGGCCGGCATGGGTAACGGTTTTTGCCAGAACAGGCAGGGGCGGGTCTGCGGCTTCGGCGGTGAGCCTTTCCAGGTTGGCCAGGGCCGCGGGCATGTAGCGGGCAAAACCGGTTTTGCCCTTTTCCCGGACCAGCCGGCCATAGGCGCCCAGGGCCTGGAGGTTTCTCGATATGGCGCAGCAGCGGTATCCTTTTTGAAAAGTTTTTTTTCTTGTGCCGGCCCTGATTCCCAATTGGTGCATTGCATAACCCCCAAGCCGGTTCTGGAACTCCGGGGCAAGGGCCACATAGGGATCTGTTAAAAGCGATGCCAGGTCATATTCCAGAGGCCCCATGCGGCCGGCCTGAAAATCAATGAAAAAAAAACCTTTTGGGGTGACCATGATGTTTCTGGACTGAAAATCCCGGTGCATGAACCCGAAACAACAGGATTCGGAAATCACATCTGCCATGGCACAGAACTCGGATTCAAGGGCCTTTGTTTCAATTTCTGTCATTTCCAGGTAATTTTGCAAAAACGCCGTCACAAAGTAGCGCCCTTCTTTTTCCAGGATCATCTGTCGGTCATAGGCCGCGCCCTGATACGCCCATGCCGGGTCAAAACCTTCACAGCCCAGACTGTGCATATTCATTAGCCGGTCAATGACGCTTTTGTAATATCTTTCAACAAGGTCCGGGCCGGGCGCGTTTTCAACGGCTTGCTGCAGCAGGGTGTCTCCCAGGTCAGCCACAAACACCAGCCCGGAAAACCGTTCATGGGCATGGATTTCGGGCACGCAAACACCCTTGTCAAAAAGATGGCGGCCAATGGCCACAAAGGCATCAAATTCCGTGACCGACTGGTCCGTGTTGATGCCGTGGTCGGCCACGATCAGGCTTTGGTTGTTAAACCCAATCCGAAGCCACTGCCGGTCCGAGCCGTCCCCGGCCAGGGCCCGGCAGTAAAGATCATCTGCACGGGGCTTTTGTCCTGTTAGGCGTTGGAATATTTCCGGGGCCATGGTGTCGATTACCGCCTGCCGGAAGCAATGGGGCGTGCCCAGGTCCATCCAGTAATGGCCCGAGACTTGGTATGCTTCGATTCTCCGGCCGTCTGCGATCATGGCGGAAAACAGGTCAATGCTGCTGACCGCCTGTTTGGGGGCAATATATTCATAAATCACCGGATCGATCACCTGCAGGCCGGTAAATGCCATAAGGCTTTGATTCCGGCCGGCCGGGGGGGTAAAGGCGGCGATGCCGCCATCCAAATCCACGGCCACCTTGTTGTATTCCGGATGATCGTGCATCACCAGGGTGGCTGCCGGGCCTCTGGCATTGTGCTGGCAGACCACGTCTGCAATGGCAATATCGGTTAAGATGTCGCTGTTGATCATCACAAAAGGCCGGTTTCCCAGCACGTCTGAGAAATTGCCGATGGCACCGCCAGTGCCCAGCAGGTGCGGCTCCCGGCGGCAGATCACCGGCACCGGGTAATTGCGGGATGCGATATATCCGGTAATCTGGTCAGGAAGATGAAAAACATTGACCGCAATGGTGCCCACCCCGGCATCGATCAGCCGGGAGATGATGATGTCAATAACCGGCCGGCCGGCCACGGCAAACAGGGGTTTGGGCACCTTCCGGCTGTGGGGGCGCAGGCGCGTGCCCAGCCCTGCGGCAAGGATCAGTGCATTAAAAGCGTTATCCGCCATTTGAAAAACCACAGATCCTAATTGGGAAGGCAGCGCCGGTAGAACTGGATTTTTTGCGTATAAAAGTCCAGCACTTCCTGGTCTTCCGGATTTTCCGGATTGTTTAAGCCCTGGCTGGTAAAAAACGCCACTGCATTTTTGTAATTGATTTTAAACAGGGCTTCCTTTCGCAGAATTTCGTTTCTCCTGTACATGCGGCTGCCCAGGGCCTGAATTTTTTTGGTGTAATTTCTGCGTTCAAGAATCGGCCCGCGGGTATAGCGCATGTAGAAATTGAGCACCACCCAGTAGGACTCAAAATAGGCGGTGAGAAATCCCGCAAACAGATTGAGCTTGCGAAATCCCGCAGATGTCACGTTATAGGTCTCCGGCAGGGCCGGATGCGGGGTGAGTACGGCATCGTCGATAAACGCCTTGATGTTTTTGCGCACCGAGGCTTCCACGTCCTCTTCAGGGTCAAAAATAAATTCCAGGGCGAAAAAATCCTTTAAAAACCCGTAATGGGGATACAGGTCCTCTGCGGTAAACTGGAACGCGTCAAGGGCCAGAATGGAAAGAGCGGTAAAGGCTGCGGGCGCAAAAAAGATCACCCCGTTGTTCTTGTAATATTCCAGGTTGGGCCGCTTGTTTTCATGGATCTTGAAAATGGGATTCGGCGGTGTGCCGGCCGGGTTGGTGGATGCGGATCGCTCAATGTATTTGTTTGAGATAAAAGTGTCTAACACCGTGTCAAAGGCCCCCTGGTTGTCAATGTAAAGGGTGTCGGTAAGCCTGACCCCTCGCGTGGTCAGATACTTCATGTAGGTTTCGGCATGTTCCAGCAGCTGGCGATAATAAATGCGCTTCTGGGAGCAGTTGAGCAGGGTGGCGGCCACCACCGCATGGGGGGTGATCACGGCCTGGCTGTTAATGGCGCTGATGATTTTTTCCCCGAATGAGTGCAGCTTCTGTCCCCGGGTTTCACGGTCCAGCTTGAAAAACGGGGTGCTGCTTTGGGAGAAATGCTGTTTTAAGGAAAAGGGCTCATGGAAGTTGATATAAATCTTGCCGTATTTCTTTTTGAGAAATTTTCTGGCCTTTACGATATTGATCAGGTTCTCCGGGCTTTTTTTGCCCCCTTCCATTTCGTGGATATAGGCCTTTTCCTCCAGGACCCGGTCATATCCGATAAAGATGGGCACAAAGAGCATGTCATCCCAGTTGTTTTTCATGTAGGCATCCACAAGCAGGGACAGAAAGCCGATCTTGGGCGGCAGCAGTTTGCCGGTGCGGCTTCGGCCGCCCTCGATGAAAAACTCCATGTGAAAGCCTTCTGTGAGCAGCTTGTTGATATAAGCCGAAAAGATCTTTGGATACAGGGGCTCGCCTTTAAATGTCCGCCTGAGAAAAAATGCCCCGCCGCCCCGAAACAACGGCCCGATGGGCCAGAACGAAAGGTTCTTGCCTGCGGCAATATGCGGGCAGGGCAGGTTGTTGTGAAAAAACACAAAAGAAAGGATCAGATAATCCAGATGGCTTTTGTGGCAGGGCACCAGCACCAGGGGCCCGGTCTTGGAGGCCTGCCGGATCCGGTCCAGGCCTTGCTGGTCCACCACCATGCCGTCGAACATGGCCCGGAAAATCCAGCGCAGGCAGATATCAAAGATCTTGATAATCTTGAGGTTGTAGTTGGCGGCAATTTCATCGAGAAAATCCGCCGCTTCCTTCTGGGCCTTGTAAATGGGGACCTTGTGTTCGGCCGCATATTCGGAAATGATGCGCTGGGTTTCCGGATGGGTCAGCACCCCCTGCATAATTTCCGTGCGGGTCTTGAGAACCGGTCCGGTAATGGACTGCCGGTGCCGGTTGATTCGGTCGATGAGAAACCGGCGCAAATAAATGGCCTGGCTTTTCTGATTGAGACTGGTGGCTTCCCGGGTCTGGAGAAAATCTTTGAGATTGACAATTTCAGCCCCCTCAATCCAGATCTTGCCGGGCCGCTTGAGCATCATCCAGAGCCTGCGCAGCCGACCGGGTTTTTCCCGGGTGCCGAAAATAACATCCGTGAGCGTCAGCCAGGTGGTCTGCGGGTCCCGGTCATAGAGAATGAGCTGGGGAACCAGGTAAATTGGCGTATCTATGGTTTTTTGGATCTCGATGAGGTAGTCCATGGGGTCGGTGCCGGATTTGGCAAGCTGGCGGTAACTCTGCTTTTCCTCGATCAGCGAAACCATTGCCGCATCCCCGGCCAAAAGACGGTTGCGGTAAAAGTGCTGCTGGTAAGGATCCGGCCAGGAAAAATACTTCAACAAATGGCTGACGTTAAAAACAAAGCCGTCAAAGACCCGTTTCAAAGGCTGCCAGAAGTAGGTGGAATAATCAAAACCAAGAACAGGATAGGGCAGACCTTCCTTGCGGTACCTGCAGTGGTAAAAAAAGTACTCAAATTTGCTGCGGTACTTGCTAACATACACGACAATGCCTGAATGGCTGAGTTCCCGGACCGTCTGCTGGAGCTGGGCATCGATTTTCGGGCGGTTAAACAAAAGGATGCTGATCAGCCGCGCCAGCAATCCTCTGCAGGCCGGCAGATAGCAGAAAAACGGGGCTATGTCGCTGTCCGCGGGATTCATGTCATCTTGCGGGGTTTTGTCAGCTGCTGTTTTTCCCTGCAGCGGGTGTCGATTATAAGCCATGGCTGCCGCCTTTTTGGTAAAGAGTTTTTATGGAACCATACCAAGTTGGCCAAGGCTTTTCAAGCGGCAAACTGTCCGTGCCTTTGGTGCGGATATCAGTGCTCCGGGCGGCCCAGGGATGTGGCATCCGCCCCCAGGGTTTTTGCTTGCTTTACAAATCCGCCTGTGTTAGATGAAAATTTGTTATTATCAAAAGCACGGGAGGTGGGTCCCACCTGATCGAAACAATCAATATTGTGATCCGATCATAAATATTAAACAAAGGAGGACGTGGCGTTATGAAAACTTTAATTGGCGGTGCAGTCGCAGCTGTAATCGGCGTAATCGGTCTGGCAATCTGGTTTGATGCATTTCTGCAGCTTCTGGCGGGTGCCATTCCGGTGATGCTGCTCCTCGGCGGTTGCCTGGCTTTGTATCTGGGCTTTGACGAGTTGAAAGATACCTGGCAGAAAGACACGGGCGTGGAGCCCGGCGGCTCTGGCCAGAGCGAAAGCGAAGCGGAAAAATACCGCAAGGAAAATGAAGAGCTTAAAAAGCAACTCGAAGAGTTAAAAGCGGAAAAATAGCCGTCTTCTGTAACTGTCCAGGGCTGTTTCCGGTCCCAGGCCCCGCTGCGCCAGGCGTTTGCGGGGTTTTATTTTTTAAACCACCGGCCGGGGGCTTGTTTTCGGATATGGCTCAATTGCCTCCACCTTTTTTGTCAATGGCTGATGTGGCCAGATGATCGGCCTGTTCATTGTCTGCAACCCCGCTGTGCCCGCGGACCTTGATGATCTTTAGGTCTGAAAACTGACTTGCCAGCTCCCTCAGCGCGCCAACCAGCTCCGGATTCTGCCGCGCCTTCCAGTTTTTGACCAAAAGTCCGTGCACATAACTGCTGTCAGTGTGGACCCGTACAGGCAGGTCCCTGCGCTTGAGTGCGGCAAGTGCGGTGCGCACCGCTTCGAGTTCGGCGATATTGTTGGTGGCGTGGCCGATATATTGCGAGATTTCCCTTTTTTTCCCCTTATAGCGAAGCACCGCACCGATTCCCGCCGGTCCCGGATTGCCCGACGATGCCCCGTCGGTATAGATGACAACGGCATTTTCAGGGTGGGCGGTGGTTTCTTGTTGTTCATCAAGGTTTGCTGGTTTTGGTTTTGTGCGCTTTTTGCCGGATTTGGTCTGCTGCGGCGCGTTTTCCAGTTCTGACAGATGATCGGGATTGACCCGGTATTCGTGGGGCTGGTCAAGCTGGTATTTGATTCGGACCCGCTTGTTTTCAATGGCGGGCCGGCCCTGGTCGTCGGTTTCCACCCAGACCTTGTTTTTTTTAAAGCGCATGCGCCGCCAGCCGGGTACGGCATTTTTTGGCATGATATTTCCTGTTCGGGTATGGTGCGGTTTTTTGTTTTTCCCTATTCATAGAGCAGATACGGCCGTATCTGCTGCTGGTAGGCTTCTGTCTGCGCCTGCCAGTGTCTTGCCATTTCAGCGGCATCTGCACCGGCTTCCAGTTGAACACGGATTTGTGCATCACCGGTGATCAGGTCAAATGGCAGTTTTTCCCACTCATATTCATAAGGCGGCATTTTCCAGGCAAATTCATTGCCAAAAAGTTTCCGGACCGCACCCACCAGGGCCAGGCTGGTCTGGTAGGGCAGGTATTTCTCCCGGTCAGTGACATGGATCTGAAATCCATGGCAGGATCTTCCGGCCCATTTTCCCGAGGTGGGCTCAAACATCGCAGGCCGGAGCACTGCGCCGGCAATGGGCGTTTCTCCCAGGGCCTTTTCCAGGACATTGGTATCCATCCATGGCGCGCCAAAGAGTTCAAACGGCTGGGTCGTGCCGCGGCCCTCGGACACATTGGTCCCTTCCCACAGGACCTGGCCGGGATATACCATTGCCGATGCCGGCGTGGGCAGGTTGGGCGACGGGGGTATCCAGGCAAGACCGGTGTCTGTATAGTACATGTGCCGTTTCCACCCTTTCATGGCAATTACGCTCAAATCGCATCCAATGTGAAATTCCGCGTTAATCAGCCGGGCGTATTCCCCGATGGTCAGGCCGTGGCGCATGGGGATGGGATAGCGCCCCACAAATGAGGCGTAACAGGGGTTAAGGCAGTTTCCTTCCACCTGCAGCCCGCCCACGGGATTGGGCCGGTCCAGGATCACCACCGCCTTTTGCTGTCTTGCGGCCTCCTCCATGCAATAGGAAAGGGTGGTGAAAAAGGTGTAGACCCGGGTTCCGGCGTCCTGGAGGTCCACGATCAGAACGTCAATGCCGTCCATCATTTCGGCAGTGGGAATGCGGGTGGCCCCGTAGAGGCTGAATACCGGGATTTGGAGTTCCTTGTCGAAAAAATCCGCCGATTCCACCATATTGTCCTGCTTTTCCGCAAAAAAACCGTGCTGGGGGGAAAACAGGGCCTTGAGCCGGCCCGGAAAAACCCGGGAAATCACGTGGCGGGCATGACGGAAACGGTCGTCCACTGAGGCCGGGTTGCAAAGCAGTCCCAGGCGTTTTTCCGCCAGGTCCGAAAGCGGGCAATGGGCCAGGTGTTTGAGACCTGTAATAACGGCGCTCATTTTGTTTTCCTTTACTGCGGGCGGATTTGCCGGTTTTTGTCCAAAAGGTGAAAAAAACTGGTGTTTTTGGTGTCAATCAAGTTTAATTATCTGAAATGATTATTTATAATTATAAGATCCCATCCTGCAAGACAATATCGTTTGGCCCTGAAATTTTACAAAAATTGACGAAAATAAAAGATCGCTCAATGCCCCGCCCCGGGCCGGTTGTCCCGGTCTTTAAAAAAAGAGGCGGGTAAATGTTACAGAATTGCGACAAAATTTTTCCATTTCAGAATTCAGCAATGGCCCGGCAATCCACTGATTGGCAGAAGATTCCGCTATATATAGAATTGTTCATAACACATCAGGGCCTGAGACGAAAAGGGGGAAAACCGAGTCTCATCGGACTTGATCGCTTTCGGGCCCTGTATTATAACCAGGGGCATTCGATGGGAGCCAGATCCCGTCAATTCAATATTTCCCGGCGATTTAAGGCCGTTTGGATACCTTCCAGTCGTATTGATTTACCATAAAGATACGGTTCTGATATTTTCGGCTTTTGCATAAGCATATCATATCCATTGCTGATTGTGACTGTATATTTTTGTTCATCCTGTTTGTATTTTAATGGAGAATGGCTCATGAAGACCGTGTGGAACAATGTTAAAACCGCTATCAAGGACCAGATTTCTCCGAGCCTGTATCGCCTCTGGATTGAGCCCATTGAGTTTGTCGAGGCACAAAGCGACACCATGATTCTGGCATGCCCCAATTTTTTCATCAAAAAAAGAATCATGGCCAATTACACGGATCTGATCAACCATGAGCTCAACCGCAAAAACGGCCGGCCGCTGACATTCTCCCTGCAGGTAAACAGCGCAAACCAGAACCAGGCCCACAACAATGACCGGGCGCAAAACGGCAATCCCGCCGCCGGGCAAAGAACCCGGGGCCGGCAGCTGACCCTGCCCGGTATAGCCGCCCAGCCCATGAACGGCCGGATACTGCGCAAGGATTATACCTTTGATCATTTTGTGGTGGGCCACAATTGTAACCTGGCCTACCAGGCCACCATGGAGCTGGCATCCGGAAAAAGCGCAAACGTCAATGCCGTGTTTCTTCTGTCGGGCACGGGCATGGGCAAAAGCCACTTGTCCCAGGCCGTGGGACACAAGATTTTGTCGGTTTCCCCGGGCGAGCGCGTCTATTACATGAGTGCTGAGGATTTTACCAATGAAATGGTGCACGCCATTAAGAGCAATTCATTGGACACCTTCAAGAAACGGTACCGGGACGGCTGTGACGTGCTGCTGCTCGAGGAAATCCACATGCTTTCGGGCCGCACCCGCACGCAGACCGAACTGGCCCTGGTGCTGGATCACCTGTATGAGTCCGGCAAGAAGCTCATATTTTCCAGCTGCGCAAGCCCCTCAGAGATTCCCAGAATGAGCGATCATCTCATATCCCGGCTGGGCCAGAGTATGATGACGGCAATCGATGCCCCGGACTTCAAAACCCGGCTCCGGATTCTGCGGGCAAAGGCGCGCTGCCGGGGTATTGAACTGCCCGGGCAGGTGGCTGAATACATGGCCGGCGAACTGGTGGACAACGTGCGGCAGCTGGAAAACGGGCTGATCGGCGTGGCCTCCCGCAGTTGCCTGATGGGCGATCAAATCGATCTTGATTTGGCCGAGCAGGTGGTCAAAAATATTGTCACCCGGAAAAAAACCATTACCATTGATTCCATTTCCCGGCTTGTGAGCCGGGAATTCGGGGTTCCGCTAAAGGATATGATTTCCAGGTCCAGGAAAAAATCCGTGGTGCGGACCCGGCAGGTGGCCATTTTCCTGGCCCGCAGACATACAAGCCAGCCTTTGCAGTCCATTGGCAGAAAGTTTAACCGGAAGCATGCCACGGTGATCCATTCCATCAACTCGGTGGAAAAGGAACTCAAGCTCAAGGGCGAGCTGTTCCGACAGGTGCAGATCATCGAGAAAAAACTGGAGTCCGGAAGCGATTAAACCCATTTCTCCCAAAGTCCATGACCGGCTCAGCCAGATCCTGGGGCCGGATAACTATTCCCGGCAAAAAGAAGACCGGGTGAGCTATGCCTATGATGCCACCCGTCAGGAGCACGTGCCCGAGGCCGTGGCATTTCCGCAAAATCCCGGACAAGTGGCTGAAATCCTGGGTCTGGCCACGGCCCACGGCTTTGCTGTCACTCCCAGGGGGGCGGGATCGGGCATGAGCGGCGGAGCCCTTGCCGCCAGGCAGGGCCTGGTGCTGGTGATGACCCGTTTTAACCGGATTGTCCGCATTGATGCCGACAATTTCATCGGGGTTGTCCAGCCCGGGGTGGTCACCGGAGCGTTTCAGCGGGCCGTGGCCGGCCACGGCCTGTTTTATCCACCCGATCCCTCAAGTGCGGACTTTTCCACACTGGGCGGCAATCTGGCCGAATGCGCCGGCGGTCCAAGAGCGGTGAAATATGGTGTGACCCGCGATTACGTGCTGGGCCTGGAGGTGGTGCTGCCCACCGGCGAGATCATCAAAACAGGGGTGCAGACTGTCAAGGGCGTGGTGGGCTATGACCTGACCCGCCTGATCGTGGGCTCGGAAGGAACCCTGGGGGTGATCACGGAGATGACCCTGCGCCTGCGGGCGCAGCCCCAAACCGTTGAAACCCTGTCTGCCTGGTTTGTGAAAATGACCGATGCCGCCCGGGCCGTGGCCGCGATACTGCAAAGCGGCATTGTACCCAGAGCCCTGGAGTACATGGACAAAAACGCCATTTCCTGCGTGAAAAATTATCTGGAAGGCGGGGTCCCGGAAAACCGCGAGGCCATGCTGCTCATTGAAGCCGACGGCAGCCCGGGACAAACCGCAGAAGCAGTGGAAAAGATTGAAAAGGTGCTGGCCGACCACGGAGGCCTTGATGTCCGCGTCGCCCGGAACCCGGATGCGGCCGCCGGGCTGTGGCGGGCCCGCAAGGCCATTTCCCCGGCCCTTTACACCTACGGGCCCCACAAGATCAATGAAGACATCGTGGTGCCCAGAAGCCGGCTTCCGGAAATGGTGGAGAAAATCCGCGACCTGGGGGAAAAAACCGGGCTGACCATGGTCAGCTTCGGCCATGCCGGTGACGGAAACATTCATTTCAACATCATGCTGGACAAAAACGAGCCCGCCCAGCTGCTGGCCGCCCGCCAGGCCGTTGATGAGATTTTTGACTTCACCCTGGCCCTGGGCGGAACCATCTCGGGGGAGCACGGTGTGGGTCTGGCCAAAGCGCCCTATATGCAAAAGGAAATTTCAGATGCCGCTCTTGGCCTGATGCAGCGGATCAAGGCCGCATTTGATCCTGCCGGGATTTTAAACCCCGGCAAGATGCGGCTTTAGGCGTTACTGGATGTTGGTGGTGGCCTCGTAGGAATTCATCAGATCCTCGAGTTGTTCAATGCGCATCTGCTGGGACTGCTCCACTGCGCAGCGCAGGCGCAGGGCGCAGTATTTGCGGCAAATGCGCGCCTGGATGTCAAACCTGCCGTAGCACTCCACTGTGTCTTCGTATTCGTCGCTCAAGTAAAACTCCTTCATGGTATGTCTTCTTTATTCTTGTTTACGTTAACAATGAACGCAAATCTTCGTGAATATGGCCGTTTGTGGCCAGAAGTGTTTTTTCGTATATATCATACGGCCTGCCGGAAAAATCAGTGACCACTGCACCGGCTTCCCGGGCGATCAGGGTTCCCGCAGCCGTGTCCCAGGGCTTTAATCCCTGCTCCCAGAACCCCTCAAATCTTCCGCAGGCCACAAAACAAAGATCCAGGGCCGCGGATCCGAGCCTGCGCACGCCAATGGCGGCGGAAAGGCATCTGGCAAATTTTTCCATGTAGGGTTCGGGATTTTCCTTGATGTCATAGGGAAAACCCGTCACCAAAAGGCTCTCAGAAATTTGCCGGCAGTCTGAAACGCTTATGGGCCGGCCGTTTAACTGTGCGCCTTGTCCTTCTACAGCCGTAAACAATTCCCCGGTTACCGGGTTTAGCACCACTCCGGCCCTAAGCTGCCGGTTTTCAGCAAATGCAATGGAAACAGAGAAAACCGGCACCTGGTGGGCAAAATTGGTGGTGCCGTCCAAAGGATCAATGATCCAGGTGCAGCCATCAGTGCCGGTGTCCTGGGCATTGCTTTCCTCGGCCAGAATTTTGTGATCAGCAAAACGGCTTTGGATGGTTTCTATGATCTGTTTTTCAGATGCGATGTCTGCGGCCGTGACCAGGTCCTTGGGACCTTTCTTGCTGACCTCTCCGAAATTGCCCAGGTGGCTGCGCAGGATTTCTCCGCTTTTGTAGGCCGCCCCCACTGCTGTATTTTTAATCAGGTTCAAATCCATAAGCAATTTATATTAGAGCACCCGGCCCGTATTCGTCAACAGGGGATTTATTTCCATGGCCGCGTCATCTGACAGCCAGGTAACATTAGGTCCTGCCGCCTCTCCGGCAATGACCTGCTCCATTTTTTCAATAAGCGGATGCAGGGTTTGAGCCTTTGTTGCGGTAATGGCGATGCCGTTGGTTTTGGCTGCAAGCATCTCCATGGTACCGGCATCCACACGGTCCTGCTTGTTTAAGACATTTAGAACCGGGATCCGGTCCAGGCCCAGATCCTGAAGAATGCCGTGCACGGATTGCATCTGCCGGAGGCAGTCGGCATTGGCCGCATCAATGACGTGCAACAGCAGATCCGCGTTTTCCAGTTCCTCCAGTGTCGCCCGGAAGGCCACTCGCAGCTCTTTTGGCAAATCCTGGATAAAGCCCACCGTGTCCGTGATGATCACCTCGGTGTCTTTGGGAAATTTCAGCCGCCGGCTCGACGGATCCAGGGTGGCAAACAGCCGGCTTTCAGCCAGCACCTGGCTGTGGGTCAGGGTGTTTAGCAGTGTGGATTTGCCCGCGTTGGTGTAGCCGATAATCGAGATTACCGGCAGACCCCGCTTGGAACGGCGGGCTTTTTGCTGTTTGCGCTGCTTTTTGACATTGCCCAGGGCCTTTTCCAGCCGGGTGATTCGGTCCCGGACACGGCGGCGGTTGATTTCCAGCTTGGTTTCACCCGGGCCCCGGCCGCCGATGCCGCCGGTCAGGCGGCTCATGGCCGTGTTTTTAAATACCAGTCTCGGCAGCAGGTATTTGAGCTGGGCCAGTTCCACCTGGATTTTTCCTTCCCGGGACTGGGCCCGCTGGGCGAAAATGTCGAGGATGAGCTGTGTGCGGTCCAGGACGCGAAATTCGATCTGGTCGGTGATCGAGCGCATCTGGGACGGATTTAACTCCTGGTCGAAAACAATCAAGGTGGCACCGGTCTGCATCGCTTGAATGGTCAGCTCCTCGAGCTTTCCGGTTCCCATCAGAAATCTGGGGTTGATCTTTTTGCGGTGCTGGACAATGGTGTCTAAAACCTCGATTCCGCTGGAGCGGGCAAGCTCGCGCAGTTCTGTCAAAGACGCCTGTGCCCGGGCCCGGGAGGCGGTGGTGACGCTGACCAGAACCGCCCGTTCCTTTCCTTCCGCCACCTCGCGTGTGGCCTGGTGCTGGGACAGTTCGTCCTCGATGGCGCGGATCAGGCCTGCACAGTCCACCTGCGGATCCATTGGATCGACCGGATCCAGAATCCGGTGGGGCTGGCTGGCCTCAGAAGAGGGCAGAATATGGGCGATATGCATCCGCTCCGGTTTTCCCTCACGCGTTGCGGTGATTGCCGCCATCATGTCCAGCCGCAGAAGTGTCAGGTCCGTGAGGTCGTCGCGGGTCAGGGTCTCATCGTTTAAGTGGGTGTGGATGCAGCGCAGCCCCTTGAGCCGTCCCGGCGGCGTTCGGTATTGGCTTGTGTCGGGCAGTACGATTTTCTGGTTGTCGCCCACGATCACTTCGGCGATTTTTCCGGAACGCGCCACCAGAAGTCCGATCTGGCGGCGGGTTTCAGCGCTGATGCTGCAGATTTCCCCGGCAAGCTCGGGGGAAATGACCGATTCCGGCGGAATTCGGTGGTGGTACAGGTTTTCAATTCGCCGGACGGCGCCGGCCTTGAGTCCGCCGGTATTGCCTGAAAGGTTTTTCATTCGCTTAACAGTTGCAACTCCCTTTTATCTAAAACTTGCATTGCCGGCTTACGTCCCTTCCAATTCCGGTGCGTATTGCCCGTAGGCCAGGTTTTCAAACCGCGTGTATTCACCTTTGAACACCAGCGGGCACATGCCGGTGGCCCCGTTTCTCTGCTTGGCCAGGTGAATTTCGGCAATGTTTTTGTTGGGATTGTTTTCGTCCGGATTATAGATGTCATCCCTGTATATAAATATAACCAGATCCGCGTCTTGTTCAAGGGCTCCGGATTCGCGAAGGTCGGAAAGCTGGGGGCGCTTGTCGCTGCGATCCTCCAGGCGGCGGTTGAGCTGGGACAGGGCAAGAATGGGAATGTTTAATTCCTTGGCCAGGCCCTTGAGGGTTCTCGACATTTCCGAAATTTCCAATTCCCTGCGTTCGAAGTTTTTCCGCGGCCGCATGAGCTGCAGGTAATCGATGATGATCATGCCCACGCCCTTTTCCCGTTTCAGGCGGCGGGTCTTGGTCTTGATGTCAAGGGAGGTCAGATCCGGGGAGTCATCGATATAAATGGGCGCAGAAGACAGTACGCCTGCCGCGTTGGTCAGGCTGTACCAGTCGTCATCATTGAAAAACCCGTCGCGAACCCGGGAGGAGTCAATGCGTGCCTCTGCGCACAAAAGCCGCATGGAAAGCTGTTCCTTCGACATTTCCAGAGAAAACATGGCAACCGGAGTGTCGGCTTCCACGGCTGCATACCGGGCCATGTTCAGGGCAAGTGCGGTTTTTCCCATGCCCGGGCGGGCGGCCATGATGATCAAATCCGAGGCCTGAAAGCCGGATGTCATTTCGTCGAGCTTTTTAAACCCCGTGGGCACCCCGCTGATCAGCGACTTGTTTCCCTGCCGGGCCTCCAATGCATCAATGTTGGATTCAATGATTTTGCTGATGGGATAAAAGTTTTGCTTCTGCTTTTTATCCGCAATATCAAACAGGGCCCCTTCAGCGTAATCAATGACATCGTCTGTGCTGCCTGACTCGCTGTAGCACTTTTCCACGATATCACTTGCCGTGCGGATCAAATGTCGCAATACGGCACGGTCCTGGATAATCTGGGCGTAGTGCTTGGCATTGGCCGGCACAGGCGCGGTATCCACGATTTTGGCGAGGTAGGCTGCCCCGCCGATGGATTCAAGCTCGTTGGAGCGCCTCAGGTGCTCGGCCAGGGTAACCAGGTCCACGGGCTGGTCTTCGGCAAACAGTTCGGTGATGGCGGAGAAAATTTTCTGGTGCGCGCTTTTGTAAAAGGCTTCGGGCGTGAGGATATCAAGGATGTCGAGCAGGATGTTGTTATCCAGCAGGGCAGCGCTGATAATGGATTCCTCGGCCTCGAGGCTCTGAGGCGGAAGCTTTTGAAGCGACGGATCTTTGCTGCTCATGGCACGGCCCGGGATATACAGCCGGGACATCAAGCCGGCCCCGGCAGGTGTGAATCAAAAAACAAACCGCTGAACACCGCCGCGGTTTTTTCTCAAGGCGGATCCGCCCGGGCAGGGCAGATCCGCTTCAAATACGTATAAAACGACCCGAGTATCAGGATTCGGGCACGACCTCAACGGTGATTTCCGGTTCAACATCCCGGTAGACGCGCACCGGCACCTGGTAGGTACCCAGGGTCTTGATGGGGTCGGCCAGGAGGATGGCGCGTTTTTCCACTTCAATTCCCTTTTGCTCCAGGGCTTCGGCAATGTCGCGCACGGCAACCGATCCGTACAGGCGGTCTTCATCCGCCACCTTGGCCGGAATCTGCACGGTGATGCCTTCGAGCCGGGCGGCCATTTCCTCGGCAAGCTTGCGTTCCTTGGCAAGCTGAAGCTCGATTTTGGCCCGCTCCTGCTCCATTTTTTTGCGGTTTTCTTTGGTGGCCTGCACAGCCTTGCCCTGGGGAATCAGATAGTTGCGGGCATAGCCGGCTTTCACATCCGCCTCTGAGCCGATAATGCCCAGAGATTCGATGGTTTCTTTTAATATGACTTTCATCTCTTGTCCTCCGATGGTGCACGTAAGTTGCATATTTTTAGCTCGTGGGATCCGTCTGTTTATGACGAATCCGGATGATCACCGGGAGCTGCGTTTATTTTTCGAAAATCAGCCCAGGTGTCGAAAAATCCCAGGCCGATCACCATCAGGGCCAGTGCCTGCTGGATGGCGATTAACACGTATATGAGCACCCGCAAAAACAAAGGCATCTGTTTTTTCTCAAAATACCATGAGATTACGGCAATGCCCTGAAACAGGTAAATGAGCATCAGCAGAATCAATGCATTGGCACCCATAAAGGCCAGGGGGCTGCTTGCCACCCAGAGCAGCAGCGCCGATGCAATCACCGCCCAAACCATTGCGTCCGGGGCTTTCCATAGATTGAGCCGGCCAAAGCCCGGTTCGGGCAATTGCCTGGCCCTGAGTGCGGCCCTGGCGATCAGCAGGTTTGCCCAGCCGGCAAAAATCAGGCCCGAGGCTGTCAGGGCCGGCAGGATGCCCATGATCACATAATGAATCCGGTCCATGGACTCGGTGAGCACCCGGATGCTGGATTCGGGCATCTCCATTGTCTCGTATGCCGCGGCTGTCAGCTCCAGGTTCCTGCGGACATATTCCGAAATCATTTCCAGGGGCCCGGATGCGGAAAAACTGCCGATAAACAGCAGCGCGGCCAACCCTGCGGTCCAAATCAGGACACCCGGGTAGCCGATGGTTTTTTCAACGCTTAAATTCTGCATCAGGGCTTCGGCCATGGCAAATCCCAGGCCGATCATGCATAAAATCAGCCAAAGGTCCACCACGTGACCGGGCCCGGACACCTGGATGACAACCACGGCAAGCATTGCCATGATCCCGGCGCTTTTTCGGCCCAGCTTGAGCCGGTACAAAAGCATGGGCAGGGGCAAAAGCAGAAAACAGACAAATCCCAGGATAGGGAAATACAGCGCCACCGCCCCGAACAAGGCCAGAATGCCGGTACCCGCCAGAATATCGCGTGGATTATATGTTGTCATCATGGATCCGGGGTGGTTTTGCCCCTTCCGTGATTTTTGCGAATATGGGCGCCTGCGGACTGCCGGTTACAGGTCTGATGTGCCCACGTACGGAAGCAGGGCGATTTTGCGGGCCCGCTTGATGGCAGTGGCCAAATGCCGCTGATGCTTGGCGCATGTTCCGGAAATCCGGCGGGGGATGATTTTGCCCCGCTCGGTGATAAAATATTTGAGCATGCCCGGATCTTTATAATCGATTGCCAGTTTGCTGTCAGCACAGAAACGGCAGACTTTGCGGCGATGGAAAAAACGTCTTTTGTTCATTACAGCCATTGGATCTACTCCTTTTCTTCTGCTGCCGGCTCGGCCTGGGCTTCAGGTGCGGCAGCCGCCTGGGGGGTTGGGGTGGCTTCGGCTTCGGCTTCGGACGTATCGGTTTCGGCCGGGTTTTCAGCGGCTGCCTGCTGCGGCTCTTTTGCCGCCTTCAGGCTTTCTGCATCCACGTTTTCTTCCAGCCGGATGGTCATAAAACGCAGCACCCGCTGGTCGTGTACCAGTGTGCGCTCCATGGCGTCGACAACCTCGCCGTTGCCGCAGAAATCAATGCGCACATACTGGCCCTGCCGTTTTTTGCCGATTTCATAGGCAAGCTTGCGCGTACCCCAGTCATCGAGCTCGATTAAAACGCCGTTTCGCCGGTTCATCTGCTCTTCCAGGCGCTCCATCAACGCCTTCTTGTCGTCTTGTCCGACATCGGCGTCAATGATCACAATGTTTTCGTAATGGTTCATTTGTCCTCCTTTTGGCTGATAAAGCCCTGATTTGTCGGAAATTGGATGTTGCCCGAATCAGAGCAAGGAAAGAATCAATCACATATAAATCCCGTTATTAAACCCGTTTTTCCGCAACCTGTCAAGCATAATCTGACCCGAAAAATTCAATGCCAGTCCCCTGAAATTGGCAGCCATGTCAACCATGTTGACGCTTCTTGTAAATTCTGTTATCTATCCTCAAACTGAACCTTTTTGCCGAATCTTCCAACCTTCAGCTTAAAACCAGCCCAAGAAAATGAACATATCCAGAAGATCCTTTTTAAAACAGGCAGCCGCCGGCACCTTCGCATGCATGCTGCCATGGCCTGCGGCCCGGCCCGCCGCAGCGGAACTGCGCCGCCGCGGAATTTCAGGTGTTCTTTGCGTGCACAATATCCATACCGGAGAATCGCTTCGCATCCGGTATCTCGACGATCAGGGAAACTGGATTGCCGGGGCCCGGGAAAAACTGGACCAAATCTTTCGCTGCCATTACAACGGCACGGTCAAACCCATTGAGCCGTCGTTGTATCTTTTGATTGATCGTATCCACACCCGCCTTGGGGCCGGCCGCCGGCCTGTCCGGCTGATTTCCGGCTACCGGTCCCCGGAGTATAACCGGCTGCTGCGTGCCAGGGGCAGCGGTGTGGCCAAAAACAGCTATCATTTAAAAGCCATGGCCGCAGACATTCATATCAGCGGCATTCATAACCGGCGCTTGTACCAAGCCGCCAGGGGAATCAAGGCCGGCGGGGCAGGCAGTTATTCCGAATTTGTGCACGTGGATGTGGGGCCGGTGCGCTTCTGGTAGAAAGCCCGGTTTCATCTCTTTTCCACTTCTGTTTGCGTTCCGGCCGCCTTATTGTGAATCCAGAGCTTTTTCCAGCGCCTTGTCGAGTTCGTATACATCCTTCCGGTAATTGACAACGCCGCCCGGGCTGACCCAGAAAGTCCGGTAGACCAGATGAACCGCAATCCGGTCATGGACGCGCACAGCTGTGGTTTTTCCGCTTTTGATGATCTTTTCTATGCGGGACCGATCCCATAACGGGTTGGTTTTCAGAATAAAAAGCGCCAGTTCAACGGGTTTTTCCACCCGGATGCAGCCGCTGCTAAACGCGCGCACCCGTCGCTGAAAAAGGTGCTGTTCCGGGGTGTCGTGGAGATAAATGCTAAATCTGTTGGGAAAGATGAATTTGATTTGGCCCAGTGCGTTCCAGGGGCCGGGCTTCTGGCGCAGGCGCCCCGGGAAATTGCGGATATAAACGTTTGACCAGTTGATGGCCTCCGGGCTCACACGGGTGTCATTGGCCTGCCATCCGCTGAGGACTTCAAAATGGTTTTCGGCAAAATAGTCCGGGTTTTCTCTGATTTTGGGGAGTACCTTTTTTTCCAGGATCCCGGGGGGCACATTCCAGTAGGGATTGATCACCAGATGGGCCATGTCTTTGGTCAAAAGCGGGGTCATCTCGCTTTTTGTGCCTGAGATCACGCGCATTTTCAAAACACGGTCCTGATTTTCCCAGGCATTGAGCTCAAAGCCGGCGGAATTGATAACAATGCGCCGCCTTGCAGGCTTTCGGGGCAGCCACCGCCGGCGTTCCAGGTTGGCGCGAATTGTATGCATCCGGTCGTGTAAGGGCCGGTTTAGCGCGGCCATGGTTTTTCTGCCAGCCACCCCGTCTGCGGCCAGGCCGTGGCGCTTCTGAAATCTCATAAGGGCTTTTTTCACCCCGGCATCAAAAACAGGCGACAGGCTGGTTTTCTCCACCTTTTTAAGGTCGCCTTCTGCGGCCAGGATTTGGCGCAGCTGCAAAACCGCAGGTGATTTGTCTCCCTTTTGAAGCACTTCTCCGGAATCCAGGTGCACCTGCGCACCGGAAGCCATGCGCTTTTGAAGACGTGCGGCCTGGGCTGTGGCCGCCTTGTAACCGTCTCCGGCCGGCGCCAGTGCCTGTAAAGCCTGCCGCACATCATAGGGTGTTTTCATGTCGCCCAGAAAACCCAGAATTTTTTGGGCTTTATTCTTCTCCGGATATTCAATCATCTCACTGGAATATACGCTAAGGGGATCGATTTTTCCGTGGGCCAGGTGGTCTGCATATTTGAAAAACGCATGGGAAAGCATGATGTCCATGGCCGCCAGATTCCGCCCATCAAACCGGCCCAATTCCCGGGATGCCAGTCTTTTTTGCCATTCGGCCAGACATCCGTGATAATAGTCATCCGGCAGCAGACCGTGGTGGCCGGCCTCGCCCGCGGCTTTTATAAATTCCCGGCCTGCATCCAAAAGCCTGTTTTCATCCACCCAGATTGGCCGGTATCCGCGCTTGGCATAAACCTTTGCAATTTCCTGGCGCACCGAAATCGGTGCACACCCGATCCAGAATCTGCGGGCTTGTGTGCCGGCACTCAAATAATTTTCCAGGTTCGCTGAAATCCTTCCGGCCCCGGATTCTGCAAACCCCGCAGTCAGGTGCACCATCAGAAAAACAACAAATGCTTTTGAAAGGTAACGGCTTATCAATTTTATCGCTTCAGTATGTTTGGCCCTGTGATAATCCGGAGCGGCCTGTGGAATAATCCGTTTTTCACCCCGATACCGCCGGGAGACCGCTTTAACTATCCCAGTATCATAGTTTAGCACAGACACATCAGCAAGCAGATGTTTTTGATAGTGTTAAACATGGAAGGCGGCCATGGCAAGAAAAAGCTTTTTACATCCCAGTAATGTGGTTTTCTTTCATTTTCCACTTTTCCAACAAAAAAACCCGGCTGTTTCGCCGGGTTTTCAATGTGGTTATAAATTGTGCTTTATTAAAGGAGGGGGGAGATTTATAACCCCTTGATTTTACTGGTGGGCCGTGAAGGAATCGAACCTTCAACCTACTGATTAAGAGTCAGTTAAAAGTGATTTCACGGTTTATCACTTGCTTTCATTTTTAATACATATTTCATTGACTTTTAGATAGTTATGTATTATATTGTTTTCACGTGGCATCACTCAGATTACCATTGTTTCACCAGAAAAATTCATACATAGTTCATACAGATTTTGGGCCGTATTTATAGTGCAGGAAGATGGCGACATGAAAAGAATACCCAAAAAAAATAACCAGAACAAAACATGGAAAAAAACATCTTTCCCTGGGATTTTTTACCGGGAAGTTTGTGATGCAAAAACAGGATCAATTGTAGATTATTATTATGTAGGCTGGTTTTCTGTCAATAAAGAAAAATTCCAGGTCGTGTTTGGTAGCAAGAATAAGTTTCAATGGACTCCCAAAGCCTGTGCGGATAAAATGGCTGAATTCCGGGGTAATGCAAAACAAGGTGTCCGTCCCCGGACTTTCCGGGAAGAACAAGAATTGAGCCAGGAAAAGGAACGGGCAGAGGAGGCAGAGAGAAAACGCCTTGAAAGGGAAAACACCACATTTCATGATTATTTTACGGAAACTTATTTGCCTCAAGCTAAAATGGACAAAAAGCCAGTAAGTTATAAGAATGAAGAGAGCTATTTTAACAATTGGATTGATCCCGGGATGGGAAGTAAGTCATTGAAAGAAATCACGGCTGAGGATTTGGAAAATCTCAAAGCTCAAATGCAGGAGGCTGGGTGTTCACCTCGAACCATTCAGTTTGCATTATCAGTGATACGGCAAGTATTTAACAGCGCGATCAACTCGGAGTTATATAAGGGTCAGAGCCCTGTTAGAAAAATTAAATGGCCCAGAGTAGGTAAAGGCAGAACAAGATTTTTAACAAAACACGAAGCCGATATCTTATTAAACCGACTGGCAGGGAAAAGCATTGATTTGTATGAAACGGCATTGCTCAGTCTCCATACAGGTATGAGATCCGGAGAGATACACAACTTGACATGGCAGGACCTGGATTTTGAAGGCGGCATGATACATATCACCAATGCAAAAGATGCCAAAAGGGATGGGAAAGTTAGAACTGTTTACATGTCTGGACAAGTTAAAGAAATGCTACAAAGAAGGCGACAATTGAGTGACAATATTTACGTTTTTCCCGCGAGCAATGGGAAAAAACGTGGGATGATATCAAAAGCCTTTTATGATGTGGTTAGAAAAACGGGGTTGAATGATGGTGTGGAAGATGAAAACAAAAAGGTTTGTTTTCACACCTTGCGCCACACTTTTGCCTCTTGGCAGATCCAGAACGGCATGAGTTTATACGAGTTACAAAGGCTTTTGGGGCAGGAGTCTTACGCAATGGTGCAGCGTTATGCCCATCTTGCTCCCGAAAATTTGAAGAAAGCCACAGCCGTTTTTGACAACCCAGAGAATCAGGTGACCAAAGCCCAAAACGAGGAAGCCGATGAAAAGGGCGAGAATCAGACAAAGGAAGGAGATCAAAGCGACCAGCAAAACGCAAAGGTCATTCCATTTAAAAGGGGAAGCGGCCAACATTGAGTGGCTATTGAATTATAAATCATTGATATTATATATTGTTTTTAATTTATCGGCCGAAAAGTTCACAAAAGCACATCACGCCCCTTAATACCCTATCATTTTTAACCCATTATTGTGTATTAACCTCATGATAATGGGAGCAACACAATGCAGATCAACATCTTTCAAGAAATGGTGAAGGCATGGGGGAGTCCGGTTGTCCCCCGGCAGAAAGTGGGCCAGTTTAGCGGAGGCCTGCTCAATCCCCGCACAATGGCAAACCTTGATTGCTTGGGGGTTGGCCCAAAAAGCAAAAGACGGGTCAGCAACAGAATTGTGTACCGGACAAAGGACCTTGCTGAATGGTTAGAGGAGCGGAGTTCAGAGAATTAGCGATGGTAGCAAGGCTTATGGGTGTAACCGAAAAACGGGGGCACACAGCCCCCGTTTTCCTGATTGTGGCGTACCATTAACAGCATGGCGTGGAAGCTATGAGTTGGAAGCCCTGATGGACCGTTGGGACCGGAGTCTTTACCAAAGGCAAAAGGTGTTACAAGCCAGCGGACGTGGTTTTACAGTCCATTCCTTGAAATTTTCCGGCTTTCAATACGTTTATTGAGTGCATTCAATTCAGCCAATTTAAAAAGTACCAGTGTTGGTGCCGGCTCATGTAGCGTCTCAAAGGATCAAAGCTCTGTGAGACTGGGGCATAATAAAAACCACAGGTATGTGACGGCATGTACCATGACTATCCTGCCAAGAATTCTTTAATGAGAAATAAAAGGGGCTTTGCCGCCGGCCCGGTTGTTGATAAGGATGTTGCTTTCAATGCAATCCTCTACTGCTTTTTGCATTAGATCTGCCGTATCCTTTACCATCCGGGTCTGCAGCATCCCCTCTACGAGTTTGTCAAAGGGATTTGGATTCATTCTCTACATCCCTTAAATATCATGGATCAGGCTGAGATAAGCTCCTTCAAAGCCGTTTGCCGTTGACTGGTATCCTGATTCTTGACTGCCATTGCCAACGCCTTTCGGGTACCAACAAAAAATGCATATTTCCTGGCCCTTGTCAGTCCAGTATACAAAAGATTCCGGAAAAGCATTTTAAAGTGCTGGGTCAACACCGGTATAATCACT